>JAYUEB010000626.1:0-3461 GCA_043739525.1 Bdellovibrionales bacterium | reverse complement strand
AATCAGGACATTTTGAAGCCGCAAATCCAATCACTGAATTGGACCAGGGAGTGGCTCGCGGATTATTTTGATTTTGAAGTGATCCTTCAAGTCGGAGTCTCAACTGTCACTGGACGAGGAACTGACAAAAATCAAAGATTAGCCTTGGAAAAAGCCTTCGCGGAAGCAATTGAAAGGCATTTCACTAGGCAAAATCGTCTGTACTATCACGGCGTCGCCGTTCACTCTGACGAAAAGCAGGCGAAGATTAATGCCCAGAGTGAGTTTTATGAGAGAAGTATTTTTTTAACGGAAAATTGGCTGACCAAAGGAAAATTTCTCCATCAGCAAGGTCACGGTGATTTCGATGTGCCCCATGACCTCGAAAAGAAGATCTGGGGGTACGGGTACAATATTACGACGCGCCTTCTGCCTGACCTTTTTGAAACGAACGGAACTGTCTATACTTCAATTATTTCTCCCAGCGTAACATCACCTAGTTTTCTCGGGATGTCTGAGGCGGCCTTTGGTTTTGAGGCGGCGGCCGAGAAATCATTGGTGGAGGCCGTCCGAGGGTTTGTTGGCTATTTGCATACTGAAAAATGCGAATCGCCGATTCCTTCGGTAAAAGGATTTATTAACGCAAATCATGGCGACATTAGCCTGCTCACAGATAAGGGGCCATTCAAGACCGCGCCTCTGAGTTTTGCATTCACAAAAGAGTCATACTTTGAGCCAGAGCAGAATTTAGAGCTGAGCGCGGTGGCCAATGGCAAATAATTTACAAAAACGAATTCGACAGAATGATCGCAAATTTGTGGTTGCCTACGCACTCGGCCTAGCGATCATTTTGGGCCTTTCACTTGTTGCTAACTTCGTCATCAAAGAACAAGTCGCAATTCAGGTATCAACATTGATTCGCCGGATGGTCGCGACAAATGACTACCGAGAGGTCGTATATACTCTTAGCTCCGCAAAACTTGATCATTTTGATGCGGTGATATTTCAAACCAAAGATGACCAAAGGCTTTTTTCAATTCCCGCCAGCATTGATCCAAATTTTATGAGACGAGATATTTTTTTAAATTCTCTTACAAAAACTTATCTGCCGATCACACTTTATTTTGGCGATAATAAAAATGAAAGTCTAGGAACCATCATTTTTGTTTTCAATAGGTTCTCTTATTTTCCGGCGGCGATTGCACTTTGGTTTATTTTGGCAGGCTTGTCGTTGCCATTTTTAATTTCGTATCGAAAAAAACTACTTCAAACATTTAATGAAGAAATAGTCATTCAGAATCAAATTTCAAAAGTTGAAATCGGTAAAAAAGTTCGCCATGACATCCGTTCGCCTTTAGCTGCCTTACAAGGAATTTGGGCTGCTGCGGATCTGGATTTTGAGACAAAGAAAAATCTTGGCCTAACGGTAATGCGACTAGAGGAAGTTATTTCTGACTTGGAAGAGCCTTCAACAAAGAAGGCTCAATTTCTAGTTGACGAAATTTCTCAAATTGTCACCGAGGTCATCGAAGAAAAAAAGCTGTTTGTAGGCCCAGACATTAATATCCAGCTGGACAGTAAAAAAAAGTTGTTTGCTAAAATCATAAGATCGGATCTTAAGCGCACCATCTCCAATATCGTAGACAATTCGCTTCAGGCCGGAAGCAAGAATATCAACATCAACATTAAAAAAAGAGGCTTCGAGCTATTGATTGAAATTCAAGATAACGGATCTGGTATCCCTGAAAAGTATTTGGCCAAAGTAAAAGAAAAAGGTTTCACATTTGGTAAGCTTGGCGGATCAGGATCGGGTCTCTACTATGCGGAAGAAACCATGAGTCTTTTTGGTGGTAATATTGAGATCAAAAGTTCTGCGACTGGGACAAAGGTTCTTTTGGATATGCCGTCCGTGGAAAAGCCTGCTTGGTACACGAATAAAATTGTTTTGAAATCCGGCGACACGGTTGTCCTGATGGATGACCAAAAAACCAATAGAGTATTTTGGGAATTAGTATTTTCCAACTGGATCAAAGACCAAAGTATTACGTTGAGGTCATTTTCAGAGCCGGACGATTTTAAAAATTGGCAGACCTCTCAAGCCACGGGAAATGAATTTTTCTTGATTGATTTTGATCTAGGCGCCGACAGGGAAAACGGCCTTTACCTGATAAATCTTTTTGGAATAAAGGATCGAGCGTTCTTGGTGACTGGGAATTACGATGATGTCGAGGTACAAAACGGCTGTGAAAAAGTTGGTTGCAAGCTCTTACCAAAGGGACGCATTCCAGAAATTTCGGTTTTATAAATATCTTCACACGAACTACATGAAATGGTAGGTTTCATTATGAGCTTAGAATTAGACCATGTTTTTTGTTTTTGTGAGCCGCCGGTGCCCGAGGCTCGGCTTGCTGTGGGGCTTGGATTCACTGTCCTCCCCGAGAGAACTCATCAAGGTCAGGGTACATCCAACAGATGTATTGTTTTTGAAGAAAACTATTTGGAATTCATTTATCTATCATCAAAAGAAGACTCTCAAAAAAATGATCTCAAACTCTATCAACGCGCTGACTGGAAAAACACCAAGGCCAATCCTTTCGGTATAGCCTTACGCGGAACAATTCCCGAAAAATATAAAAGTGATTTTTGGGAATACAAACCCGCGTATGCTCAAGGTAAAAGTATCTTCATTCATAAATTTAGCCAGGAGCATCCCGAAGCTCCGCTGCTTTTTGTGATGCCATTGCCGGATGGTGGATCGGTTGAAATGATGAGGCCTGGTAAGTCACCACACCTTGATAAAGGCCTTCTAAAGCACAAGTCTGGCTCCACTAAGATAACGGCAGTTCGGATATCATCGCCAATAGCGTTACCCGAGCCTTTTAAAATTTCCGCTGTTGAGGTCGAAATATCTTTGATTGCGCATTTGACCCTCCAGCTGGATGGGGTGCTAACAAATGCTGTTATCGGGCCGATATTGTCTATTAAGGGCGACTGACCTATCTTCCATTCTATAGATCGCCAGGCCAAAGTCGTCTTTCCTTGCCCGCTCCGGCGGTGCTTTGAGGATCAATTGTTGCAAATACCTCAAGCATTAATACTAACGCAATATTGCGACCTCAGGTCTTATATAACTCGTTTCCAGCCATTTTGGTGTCGATCATATTTACAGTTCTCAGTCTTTTTTTGTCGGCCCAATACGCTAAAGCGGCTGTTTCAAATGCTCAACAATTGAGGCTTGCTAAAGCCCGGCAGAGTAACGCCAGAGATCGCCTGGTTGATGCAGCGATTAGCAAGGCAATTTGGATGTCTATACGGAGTGGCGCGACTATGTTTCAAAATCCGAATATGGGATGGAGTCAGCAGTCTATTCAAGACATGGATTCCATTTTTACTCTGCTAAACTCAAATGAAATTCCTATTTATTATAATTCAAAGGACTCGCAAGAATTATCTATCTGTCGAGGCCGTGGACACGTAACAAA
>JAYUEB010000625.1:0-10427 GCA_043739525.1 Bdellovibrionales bacterium | reverse complement strand
TCGCGTTGTTCCGAATATGGTGAGCTTAGCAATTCAATCGCTCAATAATCCGACTTCTTATTCAGTAAAAGATAGCTTTGAATTCGTGGCCGCATATTTAATTTATCTAAAGGATTTTCTTAAAAAGAATGGTCAAGATGACGACAACATCACGAAGATTCTCCCTTCAGTCGAGGATGCATACTATCGATTTAGCCTGATCTTACAAGCCTATGACAGAGTAGACGATCTTAAAGAGGTCACACCGCAAACCTCAGCTACAAACAAAGCGATCAACGATGCTTACAGTAATATTGTCAATACGGTTTACGATACATTTCAGATGTCTGTTCAACATGATGGATATGTCGTTTCGACTCTAAATGATTTGGTGTCTGCTGAGTATCGCCTACGTTTGAAAAAAGGCATTGGTCTTGGTGGCAAAGAACGTGAATTTTTATTTTCAACTAGTCAAAGTTTACTCGATACCATTAAGGCAACTCAGTTTACTAATAAGGTTGATATTCTGAGTGATTTGGCGAATGCAAACACGATCAATCGCGCAAACCTCGAGGTCATCGATAGTATTTTCTTCGATAACTTTTTTTATTCACTCAAAATTTTAGATCAGAAAATTGCTTGTAAGCCAGTTGATCAAGCAGCAAAGAATAAGCTTTCAAGAGATCAGGCCTATTTAGACGTCCACTCAGGAGCAGTGAAAGAAGAAAATCCTTCAATCATGAGTTGGCTCTTGGGTAATATGATTCGCACACGAATGGCTGAGTATCTTCACCCTGAGAGATATCCACCGGAGCATACAATTGCGCCTTCGACAGAAACGACTTGTGATTCTGCAAACGGCGATTACAAACGTTTGAAAGCAATTGCTTGCATGCAGTCGCTCGCATTTCCAAAGCGAAGAGCGCGCTTTAGCTCTGCTCAGAGTATTGATTTACCAGCTCGACCAGAAAAAGGGATTTGCGACGACGTTGTTATGATGAGTGATTATTGGAATGATATTCTTCCAGAGAAAAGAGCCGAGTTTAATAATTTGAATTCGACTTACAGCAAGATTCTGGCACCAACACAAAACCAGATTTCTAAAACCAACACTGAAGATGCCCGAGCTCAAGCTAACGACAATGCGATTTGTGCATACCGAAACTTTCGACGTAATAATATGGTCTATTGGATGACTAAAGATATGGATACTCGTATTTCAGACGTATCCATGAAAAGTATTATTGCAGACCGAAAGTTGAGAGCGCCGGTCATTGCTCCTCCTCCAGTTGTGCCTCCTCCTGCGGCCGCTGTTGTTGATCCATTAAAAAAATAAGACATCTTCCTGGGCGAGAATCATCAATTTGACTCTCGTCCATAGGAGAAAATGCACATTTAGGAGGGAAAAAGCGAAAATAAATGCTTTTTCCCTTAGTTTTTTGTGTTTTTATGTCTCTTTCCATTGGACAAACGCTTTCAGCTAGGTATGATGATCCTCAGGAAACGACAAAAACCCATAAAGGTAAGGAACTATACGTATGGCAAAAGCAAAGAAAAAAGCTACTAAGAAAGCTAGCAAAAAAGCGACTACAACTAAAAAGGCAGCTCCTAAAAAAGCTAAAGCAAAAAGAGCTGGTAAGCCTAATGCGGCTTTCATGAAGCCTTTAACTTTGAGTGCTGATCTTGCAGCAGTAATTGGAACTAAAGCAGCTCCAAGAACTGAAGTAGTAAAAGGTCTTTGGAAATACATCAAAAAACACAACCTTCAAGATGCTAAAAATCGCAGAAACATCAACACTGATGATAAACTTCGCGCGATCTTCGGAAAAGCAACTGTTGGAATGTTCGAAATGACAAAACTCATTGGTAAACATTTGAAATAGTCTTATTTCGAATTGTTCGTATAGAAGCCGCGCTCTCGAGTGCGGCTTTTTTTTTATATTTGCCCTAGATTTGGAAAGCTCTTAAAGCCAGTTTCCAGGTCACTTCTTTTGGATCATCTCCCCACAAATCTTTAAGCTCCGGATAAATAGCCTCAAGTGGATTGCTATGATTTTTTTTAATATAAGTCTGTAGGGCTGACCAGGTCGAAAGATAGCCTACGAAGTGCTTAAGTGACCAGCTTGCCGACATTGCAAAATCTGGGGGCTTGATTTCGTCGAAGGGGACTTTTACGTTTTGATAGCCTTCTTCGACGAGCTTACGGTTTGGCTCCCAGTAAGCTCCCAGTGTGCCATTATAAAGCTTCATAACGCACGCATCGACCGCAGGATTCACTTCGGCGAGCTCATAGCACCAAAAGGCAAGCTTGCCCCCGGGCTTCAATAAGCGCTTCGTTTCGGCGAAAAAAAGGTCTTGCTTGAGCCAATGAAAAGCTTGGGCCACGGTGATGAGGTCGAAGCTCTCTGTCGAAAGGCCTGAGGCCTCGGCCGAGCCCACGCGATACTCGATGTTTGGAGCGGGGCTCGCATTTTCGATCTGTTTCTGAGATGGGTCGGTTGCAATGACCTTTTTGAAGTGCCTAGCAAGCGCAAGGGCTGCTTGACCGTTTCCAGTGGCGCAATCCCAAACAAGATCCTGATTGGGCGAAATTTTTGAAAGGTATTCGAAAAGCGCAGGAGGATAAGTCGGACGAAACTTAGAATAGTCCACCGATTGACTTGAAAACAAATCTAAAAAATCATTTTTCATATATCAGTATATTATAATAAAAATCCATGGACGTGCAGTCTTCGCGCACTGCGCCTCCAAAACTAAGCAGGTACCTTTTGGTTTTAGCTGTAGCGGACTTGAAGCGTTCTTCCGGCATATTCGTAGCCGTTGAATTTTTTGATTCCAGCTTTAGCTTCTTCTTCAGATGACATTTCTACAAATCCGAAACCTTTGCTGATTCCAGAAATAACAGAGGCCTTTTTAACAAGACCGACTTGGGCAAACAAATTTTGAAGTGAATTGAGATCCACAGAATTTGAAATATTCGCGATGTAAAGTTTTTTACTCATCGAAACCCCCCTTATGAGAATCAAAAGTGAAAAGTGAAAATCCCTAAAGACAAATCTTAAGACTTGAAAAAAAAGAGGGAGACTCCGAAAAATCTCCCTCTGAAGAAAACTAATAAAAACTAGTAACGGTTGTTGTCTCTGCGTCCGCCGCCGAAACCGCCGCCGCCGCCGCCATTGCGTGGCTCCATTGGTTTAGCTTCGTTAACAGTCCATGGACGTCCATTGAACTCAACTCCGTTAAATTTGTTGATTGCAGAAGTAGCTTCAGCATCTGAAGACATTTCTACGAATCCGAAACCTTTGCTGCGACCAGATTCACGGTCCATGATGATCTTTGCAGATTCAACAGTTCCGCACTCAGAAAATGTGTCGACCAAATTTTGGTCTGTTTCTGAAAACGACAAATTACCAACATATAACTTTTTACCCATAAGTCCTCCGATAGGCTTGGGGCCGCTAAGGAGGACATGGGCAAACACGCACAGGACTCAATAGAAGCGATCAATAACAGACATCACATTAGCACATCAAATCCAGAATAGACAGGTGAATCGCCAGCAGGACTCAAGATAAAATTTCGAAATGCTTACAAACCCAAGCAAGACGCACACAAAAGGCTCCGCGTCTTAAATGATATGAGTACGTCCAGGTAGACTTTGAGAGGGGTACAGGCTTATCCCGAAAAGAATAATTTACTAGGGCGAATCATCAATTTGACATACGCCTGAGATCAAAATTTTTGTTTGATTTGCAATCTTAAAGATTTCTCGATTTCAGCGCCGGTATGCACCTTACCCTTACCAACTCCGGGGCAAAAGCTCACAATTTCTTTTGCCCATGATTTTGCATTCATCACTTCGGGCCAAAAGGGCCATGTACGGCATTGTTCTGGTCGTGCTTGGTAGACGCTGCACTTCTTGGCTTCTAAAAAAATGCAGTCAGGATTTTTCTCGCGCTCTTTTAAACGCCAGATATCACCACCTTTTTCACAATATTTTTTAGTGAATTCACTTGATCGCATTTTGAAATGAGCCGCAAATCTTTTGCGATCCTCTTTGGTCAGATAAACAAAGCCAAATTCTCCGTGCGAGGTGCAACACTTTCCTGAGCCCTGGCATTGAAATCGAACTCCTTTTTGCCACCATTCATCTTGATCGACTTTGAGTTTCATCTCTTCTCACTTCGCTAAAGTTTTAAATTGATTTCTTTTTTGTCTGAGCTGCGTGAACTCTTCAAGCGATGATGCACGCAAAAAGCTATTATATTTGAGTTCAAATTCTAGTGGAGTCGGAATCGTGTCCTGATCTTTTGTTAAGCGATCAACTATGCGCCTCTTTAATTTGAGATAATCTTCATGAGGAGCCAAATTTTCTTCAATATGAAAGTTGCAATTAGCTAAAGTGTATTCATGCGCGCAATAAATTTGAGTTTCTGAAGGCAAAGTCTTTACCTTTTGAAGCGAATGATATGCTTGCTCAAAGCTGCCTTCGAAAAGTCTTCCACAACCAAGTGAAAAAAGAACGTCCCCGCAAAAAAGGACTTTCTCTTTGGTTTGGTAGTAAGCGAGATGGTCAAGCGTGTGACCCGGCAAATGTAGGCTCTGCCACTCGGTATTTTGAAACTCAAAACGGACGCCTTCAGCTAGAGTCTCATTTGGTTTAATTCCGAATTCTAAAAGTCTTGAAGGGCCGAGAATTCGTGCGTGTTCGTTTTGAGCGGCAAGATCTTTGACTCCACCGATGTGATCGTTATGACAGTGAGTAAGAAGAATGCTGTGAAGTCTCAGTTGATGTTCTCGTAGAAATGTGAAGACGCCTTCAGATTCACCGGGATCAACGACCATTGCTTGGCCGTTCAATTCGACGACAAAGATAAAATTATCGGCGAAGGCCCGAATGCGATGAATCTTCATTTCTTTTCTTGAGATTCTTCAAAAGCAAAAGGATTTTTACCTTTATTGTCAGGCTGAGATTTATTATGCTGAGCCTTCTTCTGATAAGCTAAAGCCTTTTTTGACTTTTGATTTTTTTGTGTTCGAGGAGTGGTGAAACTCTGTGAGCTTTCCATTGGTTCACGCTGAAAAATTTTGTCTGTGCCTTTTTCGGTCAAGAAAACATATTCACCACGTTTGAGTGTTCCCATACGTAATTTACCAATAGCCACCCGTTGAAGCTTAATCACGTCAAAGCCGACTTTCTCGAACATGCGTCGTACTTGTCTGTTTTTACCTTCAGTAATAACGATCTTAATCCAATCGTATTTATCAGCTCCGCGACGAATCCGTTCAACGTGCTTAGCAGCCACCTTACCACCGATAATCGACACGCCCTTAACGAGCTTATCAAGCTGTGTTTGATTAGGTTTGCCATCTACTTTTACGAGGTAAGTTTTGGTGATCTCTTCGCTTGGATGATTTACTTTTTGTGCGAAGTCGCCGTCATTCGTGAGAAGGAGCATTCCTTCTGTATCCCAATCGAGACGACCTACAGGAAATACGCGCATTGGAAGTTTTCCAAAATAATCAGCAACAGTTGGACGACCGCTTGGATCTTCCATTGTGGTCACAACATTTCTAGGCTTGTTGAAAAGAATGTAGATTTTCTTACCTTGAGTTTTTACCGGACGGCCGTTCACAGTAATGCGATCTTTGTTTGGAGTTACTTTCGTACCTAACTCAAACACTTTCTTGCCATTGACGAGGACAGCTCCCTCGGCAATGAGTTCATCGGCTTTGCGGCGAGAGCTCACGCCACATTCGGAGAGATATTTATTTAGGCGAACTTGTTCATCGTTCATTTTAGACATCCATCATTTGAGAGCCCTCGTACAAATTTTTGAGGGCTAGAGTTTTCTCGAGATTACTAATTAAGAGGCCAAGCATTTTATCATTCGGAAAAATGGCCTCGGAAGCTTGTTTTGCTTTTTGCAGACTTGTTTCTGCTTGTGCGATAGCTCGTGAAGAACGATTTAAATTGAGATCGCTCTTTTGAAGCATTTCAGTTGCTTGCTCTAATGCGTAGATCATCTCGTTGTAAAATGGATCGGTTTTCAAGTTGATATAAAATTGTTCAAATTTTTTGAAAGGATAAAACACGCTCGCATACTGAGAAAGAGCGCCGCCGTTGAGATCGTCAAATTTTTGAAAAGTGTAGCCACGAAGAATGCGTCCAACAACGCCTCTTTCGGTCATGCGAAAGCGGGCAGAGGTATGAGGACCGATCGGAATATGCTGATAAAAATTTTCAGCCAAATGCAAATCTAAATTGTATGAAACCTGAAAGTCTCGTGAGGCAGGAATCAGTTCGGCATCAGAAAGAATAAAAGTGTCATTGAAAATACGAACCGAAAGCTTTTGGTTTTCATCTAAGATAACCGCAATCCAATACTCTTCTTCCGTTTTGATGATTTTGAATTGGCATGCCGAACTCAAATTCTTTTCAAGATATTTGTAAATGAGGGTCGTTAAATTTTGAGAGTTTTGAATGCGGACAGGTTGAAGTAGCTCGCCATTTAACCATTCAGATGGAATTTGCGCGTTTCGATTTTTCTTCGCGATCTGAGTTGCGCAAAATTTAACTTGAGTGCTGAGATGGGCCCAGTTTTCTTGCCAGAATGAAAATCCGATCGCTTGCTGATAAAAATTCTCAAAGATTTTTGCATCGACTTTCGCGTCGGGTTCGTAGAAATTAATTAGAAAATTCAAAAGCGCCAGACGCGCGGCATCTCTGCCTGCATCGAGAGCGTGGATTTGTTGAGCATAATATTTAACAGTGAGTTCAGAGTTTTGAGCTGAATTCGTCGCAGATGTGTTTGTTTCTATTGAATTTTGCATGGGTCACAGCCTATCGTAAAATTCTCATTTACGCGAGGCTAAAGTTGCTTTAGGTTAGACTTATGAAACGTGAATTAAATCCAATTATCTTTGGTCAGACCCCTCAACCCGAATTAGGCCGGTCGATCTCTGCATTTAGCGAGTCCGAAGCCCCAGCTTTAGCGCTTCCTCGTGAGTTTCATTTGGAATTGAAAGCCATTCGTAACGAATTGGTTGAACTTGAAAAAGAAACAATTCAGGAAATCGCTGCAGCTTCTCATCAATCTCAAGGTCTCGTCGATCAGCTCAGTCGGATGTATGAGCATCTGAGCGAGCGTATAGAGGCTCTAGAGGCAGCTCAAAAAGTCCAAGACGAGGATCACCTTGAACAGAATCATGTGAATCAAAAAATTGAACAGCTTTTAGAGCGTCATAACCAAATAGTTCGAAATTTCGAAAATAAGATGGTCCACCTAACTCGTGTTCTCTCTGAACAAGAAATTCAAATTCTCAACTCAAAATCAGCCTTAGAGGAAGCCCACCGAGAAATCGCACGCCTGCGCGAATAATGTAGAAATTTCATTCTATAGCTCTTGATCTTTGATAATGAAGCATTCAAAAATCTCAATTAGGCTTGAATCAGGTGACAGGTAATAGATTGCCTGACCCTGAACACTGACCCATTAAAGGAGAGCCGATGAGCCTTAAACTAATTTTTCCACTCTTAAGTTTTGTAATTGGCTGCAGTAGCGTCCTTCATTCGGCCGATCGTTCGCCAGCGGATATCGGGCAAGCTCAGCAGCTTCAAACTCATTTTCTACCGATTTCATACGGCAAAAAAGTATTGAATCTGCGAGTGGGAGTGCAGAATCCATTGGGAACCCCCATTGGGGACATTTTGTATATTCACGGATTTGCAGATCGACTTGATAACCACCAGCCGCTTTTTTTAAGTTGGACGGCCGCAGGATTTCGAGTGATTTCTTTTGATCTTCCGTCGCACGGAGAAAATTCAGGAGATTACAACAATCTCAATAATTTTAGCTTTCGTGATTTAGCGGAGCTAGCAGCGAAGGTTGAGCAAGAAACTAAAGCCAATCGTCCGCTCATCTTATCAGGATGGTCAACAGGTGGACTGGTTGTAGTGAGAATGCTTCAAGAAAAATGGACAGAAAATTTCTCAAGACCTGTTAACGGGGCCATTTTGTTTGCGCCAGGGGTATCCGTTCGTAAATTTCCATGGACCTTTGGCAACCGCTTGGGATTTGTGTCAGAAAAAAGCCTTACGCACAATCCAAAGCCTCCACATTTTGGAAAAATCGGACCTGACAGTCCTTTCTGGACATCTTTCGTGAAAGGTTTTGCTCCTCGATTATTAGCAGAATCCGCCTTGTCACAACATCGCAATTATCCATTAGAGATTCCCACTCTTGTTATGAGTGCGGGTGATATTGAAGACGTCTACGCAAAGGAAAAAGTGATACGCCAATGGGTTCGAGATCAAAATGAAAGTCGCATCGACAATAAAATTGTCAATATCTCTTGCCCCCACAGTAAGCATGAGATGGATAATGAGCCAGATATCTATGGAGGAGAAGAGGTCAGGGCCTCGTCGGCCGCATTTGCTCGAGCCATAGTATTCAAGGATCCATTTAGTAATGGTCCCAACACCTATGGCGAAATCTGCACGAGATGACAAAAATAATTTTACGAGGCAAATAGAATTTCACATCTTGATTTATGCGAATTGTCCTGCAGTCGAATGCGAAGGGCTTCGTCAATTATGGACTTTCTACCAACTTGAGGTGCGTATTGAGTCGGATGTCGGCTCATCCAACCGGCGTCAAACTCCAAGGTGAAAGTTTTTTTATGATGTGTCGAAATAGAAGGAATTAATTTAATTCGAAGAGGCTCTACAAAATTAGGGTCCAATACTATGAGTTGATCATCTTCAAATCCGATAACAAGTAGCCAATGTCTGAGCGCGCATCCATACGTATTTATGGTGATCATAACACCCTCAGGCTGATGAGAGTCGACCAAAAGATCTGGTAACTCAATATCGCTTTTATCTGAGTCTTCCGTTGCGACTGCAGATGATAGATGATCTTCAATGGGCAGATTCAATGCCTGGGCATAGTCGCGAATAAAACTACGGGCCTGCTTTGGAAAAGTCCCTTTAAGAACACTTGGATCCTTTGAAATTGCACCATGTAGGACATCGACTAGTTCGTGAACTACTGATTCGTGCTCGCTGTTTGAGTTGGAATACATTTTTAATTTCTGCATGAGATAAGTTGCGCAGATCGGGCCACAAGCTTTGCCAAAAATGGTTTCTTTTCCTTGAAAATGGGCCAGCAGTGTTTGGTTAATTTGCGGGCCGTTTTTATCAATGACCTCTTGCCATTGACCGAGATTTTCGATTGGACCTTGAGAGATCTCGGCAGGCTTTTTTGCCAACTTCTTTGCGGCCAGAATTGCTTTTGAGACCACTGCTTTTTTGAGTTCGGAACTTTCATTCGACCACCATGTTTGATTGTCGCCGGACAATACCTCCGCCACGAGTTGTGAATAAAAAGGATCTGAGGGTGAAAGTTTTGGAGTGTCAGTCAAACTTGTAAAAAGAAATGCGAACTCTTTTGCGTGGTAAGATTTCTTAAGCTTTGGCCAAATAAATTTAATTGAAGCTAAGTCTGCAGAGGCAATCCCCCGTGCCGCGGCCATGCGAATTTCTGGATCCGAGCTTGACCATGCTTTTTCAGATAACATCCCAACACGTAAGGTTGGGCTTATTTGTTCGGAGTATTGAATTGCTTTTAGAATAATTTCTTTTCGATTGTCTACAAGATCATGGCCAAACCACCAATCTCGATTTTTACCATTTAGTATTTCTCTTGTTAAAACTTCACATTCTTTATCTCTACCAGGAGATTGGATGGCTAAGAGATAGTCGTAGAGTTCGCCGATAGGTCTCGAATGATAAGACGTAGAAAGCACGCTCGTGAGGTTTGATCTTAGGCTCGCGACCTGCGTAGGTAGAATAGCCGAGAGAATTTCTTTCATTTTAATTCCTGTCGGATCAGTCGCCGCAAGTGTCAGATAGACTTTTAAGTTGAGAGAATTTAAAATAAGTGCATATTCGGGTTCTGCTTTTGTGAGATTTCCCGATAATATCAATTTTTTATAAAGCGAATCTTTTTGCTCATCGTTAGCTACTTTTAACAATTCGCTAATGTGTTTTTTAAGTGTTGGAGACTCAGCTAATAAAATAGTACGACTTGCTGCCTGTCGAATTTCAGGATCTGGTGATGACCAAGCTCTTAATAGTAAAGGAACAGAGCTTGAAGTAGGCAAATGCTTCGCGTGCAATATCGTGCTAAGGATGACCTTTTTTTTGTCAACCTTGTTGTCATCGCTAAACCACCAATTTTGGTTCTCTCCAGCCAAAACTTCTTTTACGAGTTGGAAGTATTCGGGATCTTCAGATACGAGGTAAGCTTCGTTCATCAAAAAGTCGATGATTTGTCCCATTGGAGAGGCATGATACTTTGAGCGAAAATGAGTTTCTAAATAGTCTTTTAATGTATCAGCGTCCTCAGGCTTAATATGGGCCAATAACCAGCGCATTTTTTCGC
>JAYUEB010000624.1:0-10429 GCA_043739525.1 Bdellovibrionales bacterium | reverse complement strand
CCTTTTCCCCATCTTGTTGTGTAACTAATTACAATCTGGGTTTAATTTTAAAAAAGGCCAGCTATCTTTTTAACTCTCATGAAATATCCGGGCTAGGGCTGTTTGCGAACAAGAGGGCAAATATTTGCACAGATTACGAGCTTATTTCGTTTTTAAGGGCTCAGCTTGCTTTTTGGAGCGCCTGAGTAAGGAGATTACGATGAACGACGAGCGAAATGACGTGAGAAACGAGCATCACGAATTGAATTTCGATATCGTCAAAACGGCCACGCGATTGTGGCAAACGAGTTGAGATAACTCCCCAAAATCCGGCTGGAGTTTCAATTGGGGCAACAATCATAGACGAGAAGTTAATCGATTTTGATTGCTGGCCAATGGCCTTCATTGTGGGATCATTTTCGAGGTTATCGATTGCCAAAATCTTACCTGAATTCAAGGTATAAATAATTTCGGGATACTTTGCGAGAGCGAGTTTTAGCTGTTTCACGTCTCGATTGTCGGAGGAGCCGTGGACGATTCCGACTTGGTTTTCCAGATCACATTCGACAATTGAAACCCGAACCGCTTTCATTGCCATCGCAACCATTTTTGAAAGATTGTGAAGGCTCAGGTCAAGCGAAGAGGTTTTCATCGCCTCTTTGAGAGTTAAATCAGTCAGATGAAGGTAGTACTGCGACTCATTCATCTGTTGGAGTTCATCTTTTTGACTGAAATCTTTGATCTCACGCTTTTCTTGAATATGAAGCACGATACGAGAGAGAACATCCATATGCTTAAGAGGCATAATGAGATAATCACTTGCACCCCAACGCAAACATTCTTTTACATTCGAAGTATTGTTGTGAAATTGCGAAGTGACAAAAACTTTGATTTGATTGCGATTTAATTTTTCAGATTGGCGCATGGTTTTAAGCAGCATCAAGGCGTTCAAATCCGCGTAAAGAAGATCGATGATAATGAAGTCGGGTTTCCATGACCAAATAAACTCTTTCAGTTCCTCGGCATTTCGAGAGGCTCTACAAAAGAGCCCTTCTTCAGCTAAGAAATTAAGGAGTTTGGTCGAAGCCGAGACATCTTCCATTGCGAGCAAGACTTTTACTTCTTTTTGTGCAAAAAGTGGGTTCATAGTCATTAAATCGGCTGAAAGTTCAAATTGATTGAAATTTTTTTGTCCGCTGCGAACTCACAACTCGATGCGCAAATGATGGGCAGTTATAAGGTCTAGTATTTTTGATTTTGACGAAGCATTTTTTAAAGGATAACAAGCATTTGCGTAGGGAGAAAGAGCATGCCGTTTATCGCATTTGAAGGCCTTGATGGATCAGGAAAGAGCACTCTCATTCGCGGTCTTATTGAGAAATTAAGGTCTGCCAAGGTCCAGTTCGTCTTAACTCGAGAACCCGGCGGCACAAAGATGGCAGAAGAGATTCGAAATATACTTCTTAAGATCGATGACGAAGTGCCGTTTTCTCGAACTGAAGCGCTTTTGTATCAAGCTTCTCGCGCTCAACATGTGGCAAATGTTATTTTGCCGGCACTTGAAAAAAAGATGTGGATTTTATGTGATCGCTTTTCAGCAAGCTCCATTGCGTTTCAAAGTTTTGCTAGAGGTCTTGATCGAAAAGATATTGAATGGCTCAATCAATTTTCGACCCAAAATACTTTTCCAGATTTGAATGTGCTGCTTGATTTGACCGTCGAAGAAAGTCACAAACGCATGGCGGGTCGCAATCTGACTCTCGGAACCGAGCATGATCGATTTGAAAAAGAGGAAAGTGAGTTTCATCAAAAAGTGAGAGACGGCTTTTTGTTTCAAGCGAAAGCAGAACCAAAAAAATGGCTTGTCCTGGACGCAGCTCAGCCCAGTGACAAATTATCTCAGCAATTGTTTCAGGCTTTAAAAGATCGAAATTATTTATAGGGGTTTATGTCTCTTTACGATCAAATTATTGGAAATGAAAGACTGCTCTCATCACTCATAGAGCGGGCACGCAAAGAGCAGCTTGCAAGTCTGATGATTTTTGCAGGTCCCAGTGGTATTGGCAAAAAACTTTCGGCCTTAGCGCTTTCGCAAGAACTCATTTGTCCGAAAGGACCGCCCGCATGCGGTGTTTGCGGCGCTTGTCTTCGTATCAAAGAATTGAAAAGTGAAAGCGTTTTATTGATTGAGCCTGAGACAGCGACTGCACAAATTAAACTTGAGCAAAGCCGACAAATTGAACAGTTTGTTCAATTAAAGCAGCTGGGACGTGCCCGAACGATTATCATTGATCAAGCCCATCGTTTGAATCCGCAATCTTCGAATGCTTTACTTAAGCTTTTTGAAGAACCACCCAAAAATACTTATATTTTTCTCATCACGCAAAGTCCGAACTCTTTGCTTGCTACCATCCGATCTCGTGCTCAACTTTTTCGGTTTTCTCCTCTGTCAGATGATCAAATGAGGTCTCTCACGAGTGCTGAGGATTGGATCATCAAGATGGCTCGCGGCCAAATTGATTTGGTTTATAGCCTCAAAGAAAATGCAAAAGCTTGGACCGAATCAAAAAAACAAGCTGTGCAATTTATGTCCCAGGCCCTTGAAAATCAGGGAGATCTTTTTTCAAAAATGAAGGAGATCGCGGGTGATCGCGAGACCAGTCTTCAAAATATTTTGATTTGGCAGTCGCTGTTTCGAGACGCCCTCGTTTCTGGACTGGCCCAAGGATCAAAGTCAATGTGGCTCAACGAAGGAGCTGAAAAGCTCGTGACCGACCTAGCAGCAGTCGGGCCAGAAAAGCTTTCTCAAATGAGCAGCTATCTTTTGGAGATGGAGCACGACCTCAGCGCAAATGTTGATCGCACTTTGCTTCTTGAAAATTTTTATTTTAAGATGATAGGTCTACAAAGCGAGAGAGCTTAAATGAATTCCCTTAATTGGATCGATGTTCACACTCACCTTAATTTTCTGGAAGTCACGCCTGAAGAAGCCATTGCCGAAGGCAAAAAACAAGGGGTGAACCGATTTTTCACAATTGGTACTGAGCCCGAAGATCACGATATTGTTTTGGCGATTGCACAAAAACATTATCCAGAAGTGATGTGTACTTTGGGAGTTCATCCGCATGAAGCTCAAAAGTTTGATGCCAAAGTTGAGGCTTTTGTTTTAAAGCATGCGCCTCAAAAAGAAGTTGTTGCGATCGGCGAAATTGGACTCGATTATTACTACAGCCACTCTCCGCACGATATTCAAAAGCAAGCCTTTCGAAGGCAACTTGAGCTTGCAGAGCAGCTCGGATTGCCAGTTGAAATCCACACACGAGACGCCGAAGATGACACGCTTGAAATTTTGCGAGATTTTCGAGGGCGTGTGAAAGGCATCATTCACTGTTTTACGGGCACCCAGAAACTTGCGGATGGAGCACTTGATCTAGGTTTTGACATCTCGATCAGCGGAGTTGTGACCTTTAAAAAAGCAGAAGAGCTCAAAGCAGTTGTGAGAACTTTGCCCCTCGACCGCATTCACGTTGAAACGGACGCGCCTTTTTTAGCCCCAATGCCTCATCGAGGTAAGAAGAATGTTCCGGCATTCGTCGTTCACACGGCGGCAGTCGTTTCAGACCTCTTGGGAGTAAGTCTTGAGAAGCTTTCAGAACAAACCCAAGCCAACGCGCGTCGTATGTTTCCAAAATTGGCATAAGCTATCTTAAAGGCGATCATATTTTTCGGACAAAAACGCGAGCGCTCCGCCAAAGAAATTTAGGAGGCTTTTGTCTCGAAAAATATGATCGCCTTTAAGCCTTCCATTTGATATGTATCGGTCTCGTTTTCACTGAAAGGGAAATTCCATGGCAAAATTAAGAGTTGGTATTAATGGTTTTGGTCGTATTGGGCGTGTTGTTTTAAGAGCGGCATTTGAGAAATACGCAAATGATTTTGAAGTTGTTGCGATCAATGACTTAAGTAAGGCGGATCAGTCGGCTCATTTGTTAAAGTACGATTCGACTCACGGAATTTTTTCAAAGAATGTCACTCATACTGAAAACGCAATCCTTGTTGATGGCAAAGAAATCAAATTAACGGCTGAAAAAGATCCAGCTAAAATCCCTTGGAAAGCGGCGGGCGTTGATGTTGTGATGGAGTGTACAGGCGCTTTCAAAGATAAAGAAGACTTCATGAAGCACATCGCAGCAGGTGCAAAAAAAGTTTTAGTATCTGCCCCAGCAACAAGTGACCTCACTGTTGTTTATGGAATCAATCATACTAAGTATGATCCTTCAAAACACCATGTTGTAAGCAATGCTTCTTGTACGACAAATTGCTTGGCTCCAGTTGCAAAAGTTTTAAATGATAGTTTTGGGATTGATCGCGGTTTGATGACGACGGTTCACTCATTCACAAATGATCAACGTGTTCTCGATGCCCCTCATAAGGACTTGCGTCGTGCACGTACAGCAACGACATCAATGATTCCAACCAGCACAGGCGCTGCAAAAACAGTTGTTAAAATTTTACCAGAACTTGAAGGTCGCATTGATGGAACAAGCGTGCGAGTTCCAACTCAAAACGTGAGCTTGGTTGATTTTACTTTCACATCAATGAAGCCAATGACGGTTCAAAGCATCAATCAAGCTTTGACCGAAGCAAGCCAAAAATCTCTTAAAGGGATTTTGGCAATTGAAGCGGCACCTCTTGTGAGCGTGGACTTCAATGGTAACATTCATAGTTCAATCGTTGATCTTGAGTGCACAATGGTTCTTGGGACTAACTTTGCAAAAATATTTTCTTGGTATGATAACGAAACAGGCTTTTCATATCGCATGTGTGACGTTGCTGTTCACATGGCAAAAACTGGTTTCTAGAAGAAAGAGAATTTATGACAGATACTGTTGGTCTTAAAGGAATCGCTCGCCTTAGTGCCTTTGAATTCAAAGGCAAAAATGTTTTTTTGAGAGTCGATTTTAACGTTCCATTGTCATATGAAGGAAAAGTAACCAAAATCTCAAATGACAAACGTATTCGAGCGGCTCTTCCAACCATTCAGTATATTCTCGATCAAGGTGGCAAAATTGTTTTGGCTTCGCACTTAGGTCGCCCTGAAAAAGCAGAAGAGCGCCATCTCTACACGATGGAGCCTGTTGCGGCTCACCTCGGAGAACTCTTAGGTGTTGAAGTGATTTTAGTTGAAGATCCCGCGAGCGACGCTCCAAAGGCCCTTCTATCAACTTTGCGACCAAAACAAATTTTGATGCTTGAAAATTTACGCTATGACGAAGGCGAAGTGGCAAACTCATCTGAGCTTGCAATGCATTGGTCAAGCTACACCGATATCTATATCAATGATGCCTTCGGCGCTTGCCATCGTGCTCATGCAAGTATCGAGGCGTTGCCAAAACTTGTTCAGAAAAAGGGTATTGGCTATCTGATTGAAAAAGAAATCTCGCATCTAGATGCCGTGATTTTTAATCCAGAACATCCTTACATTGCGATTTTAGGCGGAGCAAAAGTATCAGATAAAATCCCCGTGATCGAAAAGCTGATGGATGTTGTTGATACCTTTATCGTAGGCGGAGCGATGGCTTATACCTTTCTTGCTGCCAAAGGTGTGAATGTCGGTAAATCACGAGTTGAAAAAGATAAGGTCAATTTCACCCGCGAAATGCTTGGCCGACTTGATGCTCGCAATAAAAAAATTCTTTTACCTATCGATCATATGGTAGTTTCAGAGCTTGCTTCAAAAACTCCAACTGCGACGCAGTCTGAAACGATTGCAGGAGATATGTTGGGCGTTGATATTGGGCCCAAGACAATTGAGCTCTTTTCAAAAGAATTAAAATCTGCAAAGACGGTTTTTTGGAATGGCCCAATGGGAATTTTCGAGCGCGATGAGTTTTCAAAAGGTACATTTGCAATTGCAAAAGCTCTCGCCGGACTTTCTGATGCTCAAACAATCGTTGGTGGCGGAGACTCTGCTTCGGCAGCTGAGGCTTCGGGATTTGCAGATCAGATGACTCATATTTCAACTGGTGGGGGAGCAAGCCTTGAATATCTTCAAGGCGAAAAGCTTCCAGGTTTAGAAATTTTAAGAGCAAAACGTTATTAGTGTCTTTCTTCCTTGGGGGTGACCTCGGGACAACGTGCCGATGGGGCGTTGAGGGAGGCAAGTACAAACTAAGCCTTTGTCAGTGGCATGAGCTGGCTACTCAGATGATAAACCTCAGTACATTCTCCTTCAGCTAAAATCTCGGCAATTTCACAAAGCGCATCATTCAGGCGCGCTTTTGCTTTTTCAAGATGAGCGGGATTCGCGGCAAAGGTTACTCCATTAATAAGGCGTGCTTGAAAGCTTTCTTGAGAGGTTTCTGACAGTAATTTTTTAGCCGCGATTTGCATCATTTGAGTATGAAAAGCACGAATGCTTTCGATTGAGTGCGCCGTCGGGAAGCGCATTTTCTCAGAAGTTTTTACGAAGCGATTGCCCTCGCGATGAATGAAGTTTTCTCTTTCTAAGAATTGGAGTGAAGCTTTGGCTTGAGCGGATGTGATTCCGAGCCGGCGGGCAACCACCGTTGGATCGTCGACGAAGTTGGTGCAAGTAACGAGATCCATAATCGCAATGTTATACCAGTGAGAGTAGATTGGGGCCTGTTTGCGAGCAATCTCGGTATAGTCGACAACTGATGAGCGAAATGGGTTTTGCTGCATTTCTCTTTTCAGATTCGGAAATTTACTCAAGGCTTCTTGCTCAAGAGATTGATCAAGCAAAGAGCGAACAACCTCATCCATTTTCATCACTCGTTTAATATCTTTGAGTCGCGCAGTTGGAACTGGCTTCTTACCACTCAGAAGACCACTTACAAACGATACGCTGAGATCGAGGTCTCTCGAGAGAGCGCGCAAAGAATAAGACTTATTTTGCTGCTGCAACTGCTTGAGTTGCTTTGAAAGTATATCTTTGGGTTGCGGAATTTTTGATTTCATTTTTTTTGCATGAATTCAATAATTTCATTACACAGATATCCTGCGTAATCGCCGGCGATACTATGATGACGAGGATCAATGATGGCCGAGTTTTTAGGAATCAAGATTTTAAGATTGTCGCCGTCATACTGAATATGAGTGTTGTCGATCAGTGGTTTTCCTAAAGCAATGTTATCCTGCGTGCGTTCGATTTCGGAGTTCAGAATGGCGCCGAAGACTTTTACAAAACTTAGTCGTCCATGGTTGCTGAGTGGCCAAATCTTGTAGAGGGCGGTTGCCACCATAAATTTCATAGTGATGCCGTAATGGTCTCCGCCTCCTCCGGTTGAGGTGACTCCACCGCCACCAGCAGCAATCACATAGAAGGGAGTATCTGTACGTCTTGCGCTTCCGAATAAAATTGAGTTTTGCTTTAAGATGGGAGCTAAAAAATTGAGACCATCTGAAACCGTCTTATTATCTGGAATACTTGCGTTTGAATTCGCAAGACCTAGGAGCGAAAGTACTCCCATGCAAACACTGATTTGATATTTTTCGTCTGAATACCCGAGGGCTCCAAGTGCTTCGTGAAATGAAATCATTGGCTGAGGACCTTCATCCGTAAGTTGCCACTCCCCAGGAGAAACAATAACCGTCGTTTCTTCGACACTATAGAGGGCTGTGGAGCGAGCTCCTTCAGGGCCTGCAATAATGCTAGTTAGTGAGCTCAGAGCTCTCCAGTGAACTTCTGCGATTTGTTTTTTGAGTTCAAGTAAATCAAAGTTACCGAGTTTTGTTTGGTGGGCTTTGATCAGGACATCAATCAAATAGTTTGCAGAGGATTGCATGCGAGCGGTCCATGTCGCCGACTCTTGGCTCAAAGGCATCAATCGATGAAACTCGTCTTGTGAAGCCTGGGCTCGGGCCGATAGGGCCAAAATCATGAAAGCTAAGAGATATTTTTTCAGTTTCATAGACGTTCCTTTAAAGCTTATACCTAAGCAAGCCCTGTGCTTGGCTCTAGGCCTATTAAAACCAGTAGCACCGTAAAATCTTTGAACAACTGACAAAACACGACTGCCTTTTATTGTCCATGCTTGTTCACCTCTTAGGTGAACAGAAAAGGTCTAAAACCCTTGCGAGAGTCCTATGGGCAATGTTAATTTACGCATCGCAACAAACACTTAAGCAGAGGAGTAATTTGTGAAAATCGTGTTCTTATTTATTTTGGCCTTTCAGGTCAGTGCACAGGCCAATGAGGTCTGCCAGCCCGAGCAGCTCGCCCAAGTTCGCAAATATATTTTGCCAGATATTTCGATGGGCTCCGATTTCATAGGTGGGCTTTTTGATAAGGTTCAAACTGGAGAACTCAAATGCGAAATATCGACTCAGAAATTTCAAGGTGGTGGAGAGCTTGCGACTTGCGGATACCTATATCCCAAAGCCCTTTATCAGATTCACATGGGAACTTGGACTTTAACAGTTCGAGAAGACAAGGTTGATTGTGGTGGCTCGGCATTTTGGATTATGAACATCAATAACCAAAATGGATCTCTTATTAACTTCGTAAGTGCCGGTGACAAAATATTGGGGCAACTCAATGCTCCGAGCTGTGCAATTGCGAATGACTACAGGGCGATTCAGTTTTCTTATCAAGAATCTTCAAGCACACGTAAGCCAAACAATCTCATTCTTTTGAATGTTGCTAGCCGGGAATGTGAGGGCCCTAAAGATGGTATTCTTGAGTTTTCTGCTCAGCAGTTAGGTCTCACTTCTGAATCTCTCAAAGACTTAAGAGGTGCAAAGTGAAATCACTTATCTTAATTCTTTCGTTTCTTTCGTCGAATACATTTGCCGGCACTTATCAGTGTCACAGTTTTTTTGGTGATGGAGTCGACGCAGAAATTAAAGTCACTATCGGTGAAGAGACTATCTCTCGTCCTTCTTACGTGACAGAGAAGAATCTAGAGACACCATTTCGATTGGTAAAAATTGAGAATATGGATCGTGCTCCGAAATCAAGGAACTTGATCGCGATCGGCGGTCTTGACTCTCAAAATGTTCATCTCGCATTGATGAATGACAAGGGAGTGAACGTGGGAACAATAAATACTCCGCCGAAGCCAGCTAGTATGAATCCGAAGAACGTCTCGATGTTTCTTTCTATCTATGGAGTGACTGGTGATTGGATTGACTGCCATGAGTAAAATCATTTGCCTGATAGCTTTGTTTTCAACTCAAGCTTTCGCAGATTTTGAAAATGTTCATTGTGCTGGTCACAATGGAGACGGTCTCGTACAGGCGGACATTAGGCTCGATCGGCAGAAGGAATCTGGCGGCAACGAAGGTTCAGCTGCGCTCACCCCCAATATAAACGTAACGGTGGGTTCGGTTTTTACTTGTACAGAGGAGTGCGTCCAGAGCCGAAGTGTCCTTATGAACATTGACGGAATCGAAGTGTCTGCCGAGATCGGCTACACCGAATCAGGGTCTGAGGAGCTGCGATGGTACCCTATCGTAAAAGCCAAAATAAATGGCAAAACGATGAGCCTAAGTTGTTTCGTTAAAAACGAGAGGGAGTGAATTAGCTCCCTCTCCAGAGTCGTCACGCCGTGTCCGGAAACAAGGCCTGGCATTTCTTATTGGGTTGCGCGACTCACAGTTCCCTTATTCATCGTCTGAAGACCCATCATTTCTTGCATGGTTCTGCGCATGGAATCTGTCGAGCCATCTAAAAAGAACATATTGCCCTTACCATTTTCAGCGAAGTGCTTGAGGGCATCGAGCCACATTGAGAAAAGCACAGTCGAAATATCAAGGCCCGAATCTTTCATTTGCTCAGCCGCAATCGTCATGCCGCGAGCGACCTCTTCACGAAACAAAGCAACCCCTTGACCACGTAATTGGGCCGCTTGGCGCTCAGCTTCGGCAGAAATTTTGATCGCGTTACCTTCAGCTTCGGCTTGTTTTGTTTTTGTAATCAACAATGCCTGACCTTGGTTTTCAGCGGCGGCTTTTAAATTATTTGAAGCCACAACTTGAGCCATGGATTTCATGATCTCTTCATCAAAAGTGATGTCGTTCATTTGTAAATCGATGAGGTGATAACCCCAACTTTCAAGGCTGGCATCGAGTTGTTCTTTGACTGACGAAACAATGTCTTTTCTTAAAAGCAAAATTTCACTCTGACGTTTTGTGGCCACAAAACTTCGAACGCAGCCCTCGACTGTGCGAGTAAGTGCCTGCATAAAATTTCGGAAATCGATAAATTTAAAGGCAACGTTTTTGATGCTTTCTTCGTTTTGATTTAAAACGGCATAAAGCAACATAGCTTTGAAATTCACGTTGGCTTGATCAGAGGTGATTGCCTGAAACTCGAGTTCAATCGATTGATTTTGAATCGAAACTCTTCGGTAAACCGATTCAACAATTGGGACTTTAAAATTGAGACCAGGTAGCAGAATGCGTTTGTATTTTCCGAATACGGTGA
>JAYUEB010000623.1:0-3467 GCA_043739525.1 Bdellovibrionales bacterium | reverse complement strand
TCTTAAAGCTGTTTCCACTCCATTTGAAGAAAAACATGTTGAGACCAATGATCAGATTGAAAAAATAATTCCAAAAACTGAAGATTTGAGAGCTGAAGTGCAAGCCGATCCTCACGAGACTCCAAAATCGCTCATTCGCTTTTCACTCGATCTCAGTCAAAAAATGGATGTTGCACTTAAATCTCTAGAAGCCAGCCGCTCACTCATTAATGAACTTCAGACCTGTGCTTCGGAAACCAGTACGCCCGAAAGTGCAGCCGCCATTTGTATTAAGAACGCATATGAACTGAGCGGCAAATACGGAGATCTTAAGCCCCAAGCCGACGCGGTCCGATCCCACGCAGGCCTAAAGGCTCAAAAAATTTACGACCAGATGAAGACTATGGGGCTCTAGGCTTCAAACTTAGCCCTGAAGTTTTCGATATTGAATACGGGTCGGAACAATCGAATCTACGCCAAGACGTTTTTTACGATCTTCTTCATATTCAGAGAAATTTCCTGGAAAGAAACTGACTTGAGAGTCGCCTTCGAATGCCATGATATGTGTACAAATGCGATCTAAAAACCAGCGATCATGCGAAATCACAACGGCACAGCCGGCGAACTCAAGCAAAGCCTCTTCAAGTGCTCTCATGGTATTGACATCTAAATCATTGGTTGGCTCATCCAGAAGCAAAAGGTTTGCACCTGTCTGCAATATTTTTGCGAGATGAACGCGATTGCGCTCTCCGCCTGACAGGTCGCCGACTTTTTTCTGTTGAGAATCTCCACCAAAGTTAAATTTAGAAACATAAGCTCGAGAAGGCATCTCGCGACTGCCAACAAGCATCACATCATTCCCGCCCGTGATTTCTTCAAATACGCTTTTCTTTGGATCTAAAACATCTCTACTCTGATCAACGTAGCCAAGCTTCACTGATTGACCAATCACGAGCTCGCCACCGTCTGGCTTATCTTGTCCTGTAATCATCTTAAAGAGTGTTGTTTTACCAGCGCCATTTGGCCCGATGATTCCTACGATACCGCCACGAGGAAGTGAGAAATTAAGATTATCAAAAAGTAATTTATCGCCAAAAGCTTTGCTGACATTTCTTGCTTCAACAACCTGATCACCGAGACGAGGTCCTGGTGGAATATAAATCTGAAGCTCTTGCATTTTCTCAGGAGTTGGCTCTTTCAATAAACTTTCGTAAGCTGAAATACGAGCTTTGGCTTTGCTCTGTCTTGCTTTTGCACCCATGCGAATCCACTCAAGCTCGCGCTCCAAAGTTTTAGCGCGTTTTGAGTCCGATTTTTCTTCTTGAGCAAGTCGTTTATCTTTTTGATCTAACCAGCTAGAATAATTTCCCTTCCAGGGAATGCCTTCGCCGCGATCTAACTCTAAAATCCATCCAGCAACATTGTCCAAGAAATAACGATCGTGCGTCACTGCGATTACGGTGCCAGGAAACTCAGATAAAAATCTTTCAAGCCAGCCAACACTTTCTGCATCCAAGTGATTCGTCGGCTCATCAAGAAGCAAAATATCAGGATTAGAGAGCAGAAGTTTACAAAGCGCTACGCGACGTTTTTCTCCTCCCGAAAGAGTTGTAACATCACGATCAGCTGGTGGACATCTCAGAGCGTCCATTGCCTGTTCTAATTTTTGATCAACGGCCCAACCATCTAAGGCTTCAATTTTTTCTTGAACTTCAGCTTGTCTGGCAATGAGTTTGTCCATTGCTTCAGCCGACATTTCTTCAGCAAATTTTTCGTTGATCTTAGCAAATTCTTCGAGCAAGAGTGCGAGCTCGCCAAGACCTTCCATGACGTTTTCTTTCACATTTTTTTTCGGATTGAGCTCAGGCTCTTGCTTGAGGTAACCCACTTTAAAGTTTCGCGCAGGGAAAGCTTCGCCCAAAAACTCTTGGTCCTCGCCTGCCATAATTCTTAAAAGGCTCGACTTACCAGAACCATTGAGGCCGAGCACACCAATTTTGGCGCCATAAAAATACGAGAGATAAATATTTTTAAGCACATAGCGGTTTGGTGGGTAAACTTTGCCCACACCCTTCATTGTATAAATAATCTCTTCAGCCATAAATCTCCCCTTAAAAGAATCTCACTATGGATCTCTGCTTTTATCTTGTCAAACAAGGCGCATTGCAAGACAATCCTGGACGTGAAAAAACCTTCTCAGACTAAAAAATTATCACATACCCTGCTCGAGCTTGAAGAGGCTCTCAATCAGTGGGACGAGATCTCAAAGGATCTGAGCCCAACATGTGAGAAGTCACCCAAGGTACGCGATGCAAACCTCATTTCTGAGACAAAAAAGCTTTTAACACAGTTAAAAATTCAGATTGCTGAGCTTGAGTAGCTCACCAAGCGCTTTCCTAGCCGATTGAACGGCCCTTCAATAAATCGATAACCCGTTTCTGCTGCCAAAATCAAACATCCCGTCGCAATGACATACTCGACAAGAACTCTTATGTTTTCGTTCGTCACAGCCCAAAACAGGCCTCTAAAAATGATCTTAAAGTTATCGACGATTAACGGATGAATCAAATAGATCGAGTAACAACGCACTCCCGCCCATTGAAGAATCTGAGAGTTCCATACGAAACGACAAAACAGACTTTTCTCGACCAGAGCTGTTACAGTTAACAGAACCCCCAAATTGAGCGAGGGATTCCAATCATTAAAGAAAAAGTTTATGATCAATAAAAGTGTCGCAAAATCTAGGATCACAACTGATGTTCGACTCCACTTTTCTGAATTAAAGAGCCCTCTCACATAGGCTTGCTGCAAAATAATCCCAGCGAATAGAAAATCAAAAGTATTAAATGGCAGTTTCCACTGCTCATTTTTGCCGATAAAGTGATAGGTCAGATCAAGTCTATCAAAAATTTCAGATGTCGTAACAAAAAACAGAAACCCCAAAAATAAAAAAATCGAATTTTTAAATTTTGCGATTAGTGGGATAGAAAAATAGTAAGTTTCTTCTACAAATAGTGACCAACCGACGTAAACAGGAAGATCCATCACTCTGTATGGATGAAATCCAAATAGTAAAAATGCGTTCTCAAAAGCTATCCAGCCTAAAGGGGTGCGACTCGTTATTACCTTAACTATTAATACCAGCCAAAGTAGCGGAAAAATCCTAAAAAATCGGCGAACATAAAAGTGCCATAGCTTCGCCTTCTCCTTTTGTTGCAGATAACTATTCATCAGTAGAAAGCCACTGAGAACAAAAAAGAAATACGGAGAACCCCCGCCTTTATAGAAAAATCGCACCAACCAAGAGAGGTCCCCTTTAAATTTAGCCCCTTCATTCAAGTGAAACGCAAATACATAGAGCGCCAAAAAGCCTCTTAAGCCATCAACTTGCAAAAGATGCTTTTTTTCTTGCCCTACCTTAAGGCCCGTCATTATTTATGTTTGCCTCTACCTAGACATGCGGGCGATATCATCAATTTTTGTTGATC
>JAYUEB010000622.1:0-10440 GCA_043739525.1 Bdellovibrionales bacterium | reverse complement strand
ATGTTTATTTCTTAAGAAGCAAAGGGCTTTTGGACGGACTCGCAAGCGGTACCAACTGGGTCTTCCGAGATGAAAGCGCTCATATCAATTTCGCAATGAAAGCTGTCGAAATTGCCCGAAACGAAGATCCAAGTTTGTTTAATCAAAGCATGCAAGACATGGTCGTTGCAATGCTTGAAGAGGCAGTTGAATGTGAAATGGCTTTTGCGAATGACGTTCTTGAGCTTGGTCTTGCGGGCCTTTCTCCAAAAGATATGCGTCAATATTTAGAATTTATTGCCGATCAAAGATTGCAAGCGCTTCATATTCCTCCACGCTTTGGCTCTAAAAATCCATTTGGATTTATGGAGCTTCAAGACGTGCAAGAATTGACAAACTTCTTTGAACGTCGAGTTTCAGCCTATCAAGTCGGCGTTACAGGTGCTGTCAGTTTTGATGAAGCTTTCTAATGCGCTCTCTATTAGCTAAAAAAATCGCCCTCTTAATAAAGCGGGCTTCTTTTTTAAATCACAATCCGAAAATTTCTCTGACGGAGTTTTGCGATTTATTAGATAGCCGCAGAACTTTTTTAAAACAATCAGCACTTGTATCTACTGGATTGTTTTTAGGTGGTAGCACTCTTACTTCATGCGCAAGTCTGTGCCCAACAAACAAAAACTCAAAAGTCATTATTCTTGGTGCCGGCATGAGCGGGCTAACGGCCGCTTATTATTTAACGAAAGCTCAAATCCCTTGTGAAATATATGAATCGAGCGAGCGAACCGGCGGCCGAACTTTCAGCAGGTATAATTTTAATAGCGAGCAAATGTATTGTGAACTTGGCGGCGAACTCATCGATAGCAACAATCAAGACATCATTAATTTGTGCCGTGATTTCTCAATCGAAATTGATGCCTTTGCTGAGCAAGACACAGGCTTTGAACGTAATCTTTACTTTATAAAAAATAAACTTTATCGAGATCGCGATTTACTGCCAGCTTTTCAAAAGTTTGTAAAACAGCTCGAGGCAGCTAAAGCCGCTCCTCCTGAGCAAATTGATAAAATGACTTTGGCCGAATTCTTAAAGGGCCTAAAGGGTGTACCTTCATGGTTGATTGAAGTTTTGCGTGTAGCTTATGTCGGAGAGTCGGGCGTAGAGGCCGATCAGCAATCGGCTCTCATTATGATAAGTACGATCGATAGCGATTTTAGTAACGTCACTAAATTGTTTGGCGACAGCGACGAAGCTCTCAAAATTAGAGGCGGCAACACCCGCCTTACAAGTAGCTTAGAAAAGTTTCTTATTTCAAAAGGTGTTGTCATTCACTTTGGTTCACCTCTTGTTGCAATTAAAGAGCTTTCTCAAAAAATTGAAATGCAATTTGCAAAAGATACAAGTACGACGACCGTAAAAGCAGAGCGCGTGATCTGCACAATACCCTTTAGTCGGCTCAGGCAAGTTGATGGTATTTTTAATTTAGCACTTAGTCCCCTTAAGAAAACCTGTATTCAAGAAATGAAATACGCGACCAACGCAAAAATGATGTTGGGCTTTACAGATCGCCCT
The DNA here is from genome assembly GCA_043739525.1 of Bdellovibrionales bacterium. Classification (GTDB taxonomy): domain Bacteria; phylum Bdellovibrionota; class Bdellovibrionia; order Bdellovibrionales; family JAMPXM01; genus JAYTQQ01. The sequence continues at coordinate 8,894 of JAYUEB010000622.1, read as the reverse complement.
TGGAGAAATAAACCCAGACCACATTCAAACGGAATGGTTTACACCGATCTGTTTGACCAAAACCTTTGGGAGACGAGCCGACTTCAATCTGGTAAAAGCGGAATTCTCACCAGTTTCACTGGTGGCATTGAAGGCGCGAAACTCTCTTCAGAACGAGTTCTAGACTATCTCTCAAGTATTGATCGCATATTTCCTGGCAGTAAAAAGATTTTTGATTCGAATACTGCGGTTTTTAATTGGTCTCAGTATAAACATACCTTGGGTAGTTATGCTGTCTCGGCCCCTGGTCAAATGACCCAATTTGGCGATATTTCTGGTCAACCGGAACTCGGCGGAAGCCTCTTATTTGCTGGAGAACACGCGACAAAAGAGTTTACGGGATTCATTAATGGAGCCGCACTTTCTGGTCGTAAGGCAGCCGAACGTATTTTTACGAAAAGCTAAATCGATTGGTTTTATCTTCATACTTTTCAATAATTCGGGCAAAAAGGTCCAATTTTTCTTGGAGATTTTTTTTTAACTAGAAAAATCACCAACTAAGTTCAATAATTAATTAACGACTTGAACAAGGTAAAGTGAATGAATCCCGAAATTTTTATGTCAAAAAGAGATGGTGAGATCAATCTCATCACTATGCCGATGATTGTCGACCATAAAAATACCGCACAATTTGAAGCCGCTCAAGATGAATGGCTTAAAAACTCTTGCTTAGTTCATGTGATGGATCTTGCACGTGTCGTGGCCATCATGCCTTCGAGCCATACGTCCTTCATCAGATTTCACAACAGTTTACGCGAACAAGACAAATCACTTTTTTCAATTAACATGCCCTCAAATCTTTTACCGCGAATCAAGCAAGAAGGTTTGCTTTCTGTCTTCAACCCTATTGAAAATTTGGATGTTGTTCAGAGAATTTTAGAAATGAAACGGCTCAGACGAGAAGAGGCCAAGTCTCGCATTTTAACTGATTTAATTAATGCCCTGACAACTTCGGTAGATGATTTTTTAAGACTAAAAATGGGTATTGAAGCCGTTACATCGACTCCAAGCTTAAAAAATGTTGGTGAGTACCATCTTTTTCATGTTGGCGGACTCGCTGAGCTCTCTGTAGACAATTTTGAATTTTCGCTTCTCGTTCAGTTTGACAAAAATGTCTTTGAAGACTTTTTTGACTATTTTATCGAGCGCGAAAGTCAGAAAAATGCAGATTTTGAGATAGAGCCAATGGAAGACATTCGAAAATCCGCTAAAAAAATTCTAAATCCGATCTTTGCTCAAACAAAGTTGATTCTAAAAGAAAAAAAGAAAGTGCTCTTCAAGCAAGTCAATCCCAACATCATTGTTGGCGATTGTTGCAAATATCACGAACACATTTCGGCGATCACGATGAATTTTCAAACTTCTTTAGGAAACTTCAGAATTGAAGTGGGCATTCTTTAAGATTCGTTTCCAAAATCTAACCAACGATTCTCATTTTCAAATAGCCGCACATTTGTCAGGTCTACGTCTTTCACCTGCTTGCTTAATTCTTCAAAAATATATTTCACAATGTTTTCTGGCGTCGGTGGCTTATTAGAAAAATATGCGAGGTCGGTATTTAAAAAGTGATGGTCGAGCGTCGCTACAACTTTTCCTAACCATTTATCAATGTCACTTAGGTTTACTATCATCCCCGATTGTGGATCCACTTTTCCGGAGAAACTCGCTTCGACGCGAAAGTTTCGGCCAAAGCCGTCCTGATCTGCCAAATCACCGTACACAGTTTGATTTTCTTTTAGAGATTTCCCAGGCATTTTGAATGCATACCCACAACTGAAGTGAGCCGCTCGAACGATCTTAATTTTCATAGCTCTCCACCGCCAGCTAAAATGATGAAAACCTGGGTCTCGTTGCTCGCACCATTTGTAAGGATCGAATTTGCTATGACCTTAGCTCCTCCTCCAAATCCGAAGCCAGGAACACGAAAAATCAAGCCTCCCTCGCCAAAGGGGGTCACCTTTCCAAGCGAAGGGATACGCACTCCAGGGCCCACAAAGCTTGTATATCCAAAGCCAGCGAGATCGGCTGAGAATACTCCACGAAGCGAAGAGTCGAGGCCAAAAACATTCTGAACACCAGACGCAAATCGACCGAACAGAGCATTTCTCAAATCAAGATGAGGATTGAAATAAAGATTCAGACCAAGGTCTGCCTCAGTATAACTGATGTTATTGTAAGTGCCTGTTGAAAGACCTAGATCAAAGCTTCTTTTATAAAATAATTCGTCACTCGTTTGAGGACGACTTGCGTGAGCTCCATGAGAAACAAAACTGATAATAGCAAAAATGAACAGCTTCTTCATTTAATAGGCCTTTCAAGTTGCTTCAGAATATCTTTCATTTCATTAGGTTTTAAATCAAGATTTTTTAGAATCTCCAAAGTATTTGCGCCCAAATGCGGAGGCGGCTTCAAACCTGCCTTACTCGAACGTGAAAATTGAAATGGCGGCATAACATAATTTTGATTACCAATCTTTCGAACGATTTTTGAATCTTTCACATGTTTTTCTCGAAGCGCTTCTGGAATAGAGAGTGCTGGGCCTGAAGGAACTCCCAGCCTTAAAAGTTTTTTCGAAAGCAGCTTCGCATCTTGTCTCATCAAAAGCGGCTTCATCAATTTATTAAGGCCTGTGCGATTTCGAACTCGAAGCTCGTTCGTTGAAAACTTTGGATTGAGTGCGAGTTTTTGACTGCCCAAAGCCTCGCATAGTATTTGGAATTGGCGATCGTTACCGCAAGCAATATAGATGGCCGAATTCTTTGTCTGAAAAAGGTCGTACGGCGCAATATTAGGATGAGTATTTCCAAGTAGAGCCGGCTTCCTTTTGGAGAAAAAATAATTCGTCGTCTGAGGATGTAAAATTGAAAACGCATTCTCAAGTAACGACGTTTCAATTTTTTGACCTTTACTCGAAAATCCTCGCTCGTACAAAGCCGCCACAATTGCAAAAGCGGCATTTAAACCCGTTACCAAATCAACAATCGGAACCCCCACCTTAGTGGGTCCAAAGCTACCATTAATGCTCATGAGTCCACTCCAGGCTTGAATGGCAGCATCATAGCCAGGGTAATTCTTAAATTCGGATTTCAAACCAAATCCCGAAATCTGACAATGTATTAAATGCGGATATTTCTTTTTCAAAAGTTGATCTGAAAAGCCAAATTTTTTAAAATCACCGAATTTAAAATTTTCAATGAGGACATCACTTGTCTCGAGAAGCTTATGTAAAGCTTTAATCGAAACCTTCTTTTTAAGATCGAGAACGATTGATTTTTTGTTGCGATTAATTCCCGAAAAATAAGCGCTTTGATGATTCTGAAAAGGAGGTCCCCAACGTCTTGTTTCATCTCCAAGTGGAGACTCAACTTTAATAACCTCGGCTCCTTGATCAGATAAGATTTGTGTACAATAAGGGCCGGCTAAAATTCGAGATAGGTCAAGGACGCGCACTCCACTCAAAATACTTTTACGATGAGGGCGATTTGGTCTGCTCATGAACGTCTCGCTGTATTAAAAAAAAAGACGACTCTCTTTTCAGAGATATCGTCTTTTTAGGTAGGATCAAAAGTCTTACTTACCTGGTTCTGCTGGAGCTGCAGGAGCTGCATCAGCAGGAGGAGCGGCTTCTTTTTTACCTTTTTTGCTCTTTTTGCCTTTTTTCTTTTTGTGTTTTTTAGCTGGAGTGCCGTCCTGAGCGTGAACAGGCATGCTAATAGTTGTAACTGCGAAAGCTGCAAGAACTGCGATCAGAGAAAGGATTTTAGTGAATTTCATGATTCCTCCTATATGGATTCTGGTTCACCGGTTGTCTTTTACCCAGATTAGTTCAAAAGCCCGCATTGTCAAAATTTGTTTGGTCTTGAGACCATTTATTTTGCTGCGTCCCGAAGGGTCAGGATGAAAAAAAATTTATCTTCAGCCCCACAATACGGATATCACTCGCATCTTAAAAAAAATTCGTGCATGATCGGCTCATGAATCGCTTTTACCGCCTCTTCATTAAGGGTCTCATCACCGTTCTTCCGATTTCGCTCACTCTTTATTTGCTCTTTTGGGTGACCTCTCAAGTGGACGCAATTTTCGGAACACCAATCTCAAGAATGATGGGTGAGCACTACATTCCCGGAATCGGCCTTGTCATCGGTTTTTTGGGCATTCTCTTAGTTGGCATTTCGGTCAACAATTTCGTCTCAAAACACTTTCTTGATTGGCTTGAACGACGCATTCAGGATGTGCCTTTCGTTAAGGCGATCTACAATCCCTTACGCGACATTATGAACCTCTTTGGCAGTGAGGCCTCAGACAAGATGAAACGTGTGGTTTTAGTTGAGCTTTCGCCCGGTAGTGGTGTTAAGTGTCTAGGACTTGTGACTCGTGATCGTTTTCAAGATTTACCTGAAGCACATTTTAAGGATCTACTCTCAGTCTTTATTCCCTACAGCTATGCAGTCGGTGGATTCTGCCTTCTCGTACCTAAAAACCAGGTCACCGAGATTGATATTCCGGTTGAAAAGGCGATGCAACTTGCAATTACTGCCTGGGTTCAAAAGACCTAATTTCTTAAAGAATGAAACCAATTTCTAGGTAGAAGGTTCCGATAGAAGATCGAAATGGAATAACAATCGCACTAAATTTTTCATGAATTTTGTAATGATCTCCGATCAAAATTTCAGGAATAGACTGTTCAATACTAATCTTGTTTTTTTCTTGAAGTGCTGCTTTTGCACGTCCTAAAACGATGTTTAATATTTCTCCTGCCGACTGATCAATCTCCTCTTGAGTTTGGTTTTCAACATGAGTTTGAGCCATAATCAAGCCATAAAGTTTCTCAAACACATTTCGCTGAAATGCTAAGATTACCGAACCTTGAAAATTGTCGCTTTGAATGAGCATTCGTCCAGCAATTTGAAATTTATTATATTCGCCTGGGTGTTTAAGGGTTGGCTTTTGAGATTCAACCTCGAGATTTGCCTGTTCTTTCATGAAATGAACAGTTGCCTCAATAAATGGATTAATCAAATGAACATTTATTTTAGATTTATTCTGCGCTCTTATTTTTTCCTGCAGTAAACGTCTTGCGTGATCCATTGTTTCTAATGGATTGAAGATCGAATCCACACCACCAAGTTTCAAAGCAGGTAGAAGTTTATCAGAAACATTGATTGAAGCTAAAATCTTATCTTGCGCCTTTAAATCTTTTTGAAATTGTACGAATGGACGAAACGAAGAGGACGAAATAGTCGTCACTTGCCTCAAATCTAACAAATGCATGTGGCAACGATTTTTTTTCCAAAATTGCATAGCGGATTCGAGCTGGGGAGTGTTTTTCGAATCAATAGTCGAAGGCAATGTCACAATGTGAATTCCATCTTTTTCTTCTGATTGAAAGAGCTCGCTCATAACTTCATCCCGCTTACGTCCAGTTTAGGTGGTCTCTATAGGATATCAACACCACTCCAAATTTCCAGACAAAAATCGAGTCGTGTTACATACCGATACTAGATTCTAAATAAATTTATCATTAGAGCAAGTTTTTGTTTCACCTTGGGATGTGATCAAAAAATTAAAAACTCGTCTCACTTTAGGAGCATAAAGTGACGATGAGGCCTTATGCATATGGATCGTATCCGACATTTTTTATGGAAGAATATTGTTTGGTCTGTCATTACCTTCATAAGTATTGTTTGGCTAACCAGTTCTTACGCCGTTTACCTATGTGAAACAGGGGTTAAAGACGCAAATATTCAAACTTATCCCGACGCTATTTGGTGGGGAATCGTAACCCTACTGACGGTTGGATACGGTGATAAATTTCCGATCACTCCCGTTGGACGAGAAATTGCGTCTCTCCTTATGGTTTGCGGCGTCGGTTGCGTTGGGATCATTACAGCAAAAGTTTCATCGATATTTTTAGAGCAAACTTTGCTCAATAGGAGAGGCCGAGTGAACACTTCGAAACTCAAAAATCATTTTATTATTTGCGGTTGGCATGAAGATATGGCTGAACTCATACATCATGTTTTGGATTGTAATCAAAACCTCACGGCGCGTGAAATTGTGGTCATCGCAAATGTTTCTCAAAATACTCTCGAGGGTTTTTTTGCAGATCCCAAGCTTGAAGATCTTCAAGTGATTTTTGGAGATCATTTTAATGAGATAAATTTAAAACGCGCAGCACCTGAGCGTGCACGAAAAATATTGATTCTGGCTGATCGCACGGCCCTTCCTGGGTCTTCTGCCCCGACCCCGACAGAAGTGGATGCGCGAACAATTATGACGGCCATGACGATTTCAAACATCGCACGCGGCACCCTCGTCACGGCCGAAATTCTTGATCCCAAAATGGATCATTATCTTAAGCTCGCAAACGTGAGCGAAATCATCTACTCAAGTGAGTATTCGAGACTTCTACTCGGAAATGCCTCAAGCGGCACCGGAATCGCTAATATTGTTTTCGATCTTCTCGACAATAAAACAGACGCACAAATTACCTCCTATCCTATTCCAGAAAACTTGATCGGACTAACCTATCACGAAATGAAACTCGAGCTCGCAAGAATTCATCCTTATCTTTTGGTACTTGGACTCCTTCAAAACTCAGGAAATTCTCACACAATTAAAGAAGAAGCTCTTAAGCGCGCGCAACAAACGCCAAACATGGCAAAACTCGTGTCCAATCTGAAAATGGTTAAGGATATTAAGTGTAATCATCCGACTTTCCATCCCGACCCTGAAATGATTGTTCCACGCGGCTCAATGGCAATTGTCATAGCAAGAAAAACAAAAACCCAAGGTGAAAATAATGTCAGCAAAGAAAATACCCAGTCAAAAGCAGCCTGAGGTTTCATCAAGCCAAGGCGGCGTTTTGCACTCACTTAAAAAAGTGGGTGTCTTTATTGACATTAAAGACAATGAACTTGCGCTAGCGGCATTCACGAAACTCATTCATGAAGTACATTTTGAGCCAAATCATAATATTTTAGTTGAAGGCGAAGAAGGCGCAGAAATGTTCGTACTCGTTGAAGGAACTGCGTCTGTTTTCAAATCCACTCCAGGTGGCGAACCTTACAAAGTTGCCATTCTCAAATCAGAAAATAGTCCTGCCTTCGGAGAAGGCGGACTCATCGGCTCTGAAAAACGAGGGGCGACCATTCAAGCTGACATCGCCTGCCAATGTCTCAAAATTAACCGAAATGATTTCGAAAAGTTTGCAGGAGAATTTCCGGCTTGGGCACTACCAATATATCGACGAATCGCTCAGAGCGTGATGCTGAGGCTGAGACAGACAAACGAAGACATGCTGCTACTCTATAATGCGTTAGTCGCCGAAATACGTGGATCTTAATAACCTGGCCATTCAGAAACTTTTGATCCTCTCAAAAATCTTTTCATAATATGAGAACAATTGAACTTACCCATTCAAGATACTTTAAACACCGAAGCACAAGAAGCTTATGTAGACAACAGGATTCCCGACGTCAACAAGATCACGGCAATTCCAATGGGAACTACAATTTCAGAAATTTACAAGATTGATGTGCAAGCGCCACGTTAAAGTACTCAATTAAATTTACTTTTTTAGCAGCAACTTCAGAGGCGGCCTTAGGACCCTTGGCGGATTCCATTTCCAAAAAAATATTCAGACTCAGTCCTAAATTCTCCAAACCAGCCCGGAAACTCGTTAATAGTTCGGTGACTGCGGTTTCTTTCCCTTAAAGATTTTTTTATAATCCTCGATTGATTCCTGAATTATTTTGATTGCTTCTTTGGGTCCCAAGAAGTTTTTCACTTTAACCGTCTTCTTTTCGAGGGCTTTGTAGTCTTCGAAAAATCTTTTTACTTCTTTCATTCTGTGAGGTGGCAATTCTTCGATTGATTTGTAGTGGGCATACTCAGGATCATCGAGGTGAACTGCGATTATTTTATCATCGCTTTCGCCTTGATCTAACATTTTCATGACACCGATTGGTTTTGCTCTCATCAAACACAACGGAATTGCGGCTTCTTGGCTGAGAACCAAAATGTCGAGAGGATCTTTATCTTCGCAAAGAGTTCGTGGAATAAAACCGTAATTTGCTGGATAGACGACCGAGCTAAATAAAATGCGATCTAACTTAATGAGTCCGCTGTCTTTGTCTAATTCGTACTTTGATTTCGAGCCTTTTGGAACCTCGATGATCGCTGTTACCACTTTGGGCGCATCTTTTCCAAAACTGACGTCATGCCATGGGTGCATTAGCGACTCCTTTTTAAAATGAGATGGTACCACTCTGAAAGTGCCGACAATTTATGTTTGCCTGATTTTCTTTGGCCGTTGTAAATTCCGACTTCACTTGAAAAATGGTAAGCTACTAGGCAACCGATGAAAGCATAAGGAGCGAGACTCCATCCAAAAATTTCACAACCTAAAATAGAGCAGGTGATTGGCACATTTGCGGCAGCTCCAAAGACTGCGCTAAAGCCAATAGCTCCCAAAATTGCCGGCGTCAAAGGAAGTATCGAGGATAAAGCACTTCCGAGATGGGTTCCGATAAAAACGAGAGGGACAAATTCTCCGCCCTTCATCCCAAAACCAATACTTAAAATCGTAAATCCAAATTTTAATAACGGCATAGCGAAACTTACTTTTGTTGTTAGAGCATTTTGAATTTCGGCTAATCCTAGAGACGTATAATGATAACTTCCTTCAAGATAAAATAAGGCGCAAAGTATGATCCCGCCATATAAATTTCTCCAAACTAGAGAAAGCGGAATTTTTTTGAGTATTTTGTGAAGCGCGTGATGAGTGAACACGAATGATCTCGCCGTCAAACCGAAAGCAAGGCCAGCCACAACAACCCAAACAAAATCGAGAG
>JAYUEB010000621.1:0-3473 GCA_043739525.1 Bdellovibrionales bacterium | reverse complement strand
TAAACGTTCACCCTTTTCAGGCATACCACCGCGGTGAAGGAGATCAGCGCCAAAGAATAAAAATGCATTTGCTTTATCTGACACAACTTTAATCTCAGATTTTTTCAAAGTTTCTGATAGGTCGGTTCCATTTAAAACATCGTCACCAAAGTGTGAACTGCCGCGAAAAAATTGAGGTAAGTTTACAAATTCTTTTCTAAAATTCGTAGACAAGCACCATTTTCGATAATGTTGGTTGAGGTTGGATGAATCCGGTTGGTATACTTTAGGCCATTCATGATCTAAAAAGGTATAAAGCTGATCTTGGAAGTTCATGCGGTCTTCAGATCCCCTCGGGAAATAACTAAATGGACCGTTCTCCTCGTTGACCTCGTCTAAATAAATAATGCATTTAACAACCTCAAATCCCTTGTCAATGTGAGTATAAGCAAGGTCTGTCGTTGGCAGTCTCAATTTCTCGTAGGGTGTTTTCCACCATGTATCAGAATCTCTAGCGTAACCCAATGCTGAATACCAAGGGCCAAGTTCATATCCTAGATAGTTAGATGCCGCAGTTAAGAAGCCATTGTTATTTAAAAACTTTGTGACTTCAGACCAATACACACCTCTCATAGGAAGGGAAATATCACGATGACAGAACTGAAGGGTATGGGGAGAAGCTTTAATTTGATTGATGTATGGTGCAAGATCCTCACGTATCGTTTTTAGGGAGGGCTTACTAATTTGATCTGTGCTGATTCGATGCGCCTTTAAATCATCCAAAGGCTTCAAAGATCCAAATGATTTTTTATTTTGATGAAGCTTCCTTTGAATACGGAATAAATTTTTTTCTAACATATGCTCATTATTTTTTTGGAGAGCAGTCATAGCACATTTCCGAGCTAGGTTATCTGGTATATATTTAAGCATAATTTCTTGTAAATTTAACAGAACGGTTTGCGCATCTGAATGAAAATAGTTTTGTAGATCTTTTCTTGTCTCGATTAAATTCATTGCATCGAAAGTCTTACACACTTCGCCGACTACTTTTGGAAAATAGGTCTCAGTGGCCCCTGAGACATAATAGGGCCCATAAGCTGGATGGCTTAAATAATCGATGTTAAGAGGGCTTGAGGACTGCGTTTCCAATTTTAAAGTCTCCGAAAGTGAGGTTTAGAAGCACAAGTTTATGAGGGATAAAACGGCCTAACTGTAGCATATTAAAAGAGACAGCGCCAGTCGTATTGGATCATCCAAACTCGGTGCCTTGAACTCAAACCATGCCATTTAATGATGGAGAGGATCCAATGATTGGATTAAGTGTTATCACTTGGTCAGCAATCTGATCGAAGGCCGGGCGATGGCTCACGACAATGATGAGAGTCTCTGATTTTCTTTTCAAGAGAGTCTGAATAATCTTAGCTTCGGTTTCACTATCAATATTAGCCGTAGCTTCGTCCAAAATCAATAAAGTTGGCTTTCTAATAAGGGCCCTAGCCAGCGCTAGGCGCTGTTTTTGCCCGGTTGATAATTGGGTTTCCTCTAGCAACATGTGATCTAAGCCGCCTGGTAACTCTTCAATAACATGATTGAGATAACTTTCTTTGAGTGCGCTCCATAAAATACCATCATCTAGTTTGATGTCTACATCGGGATACATAAGGTTTTGCCGTACGGTTCCTGATAAGAGGTAGGGGTCAGGACCGACATAAGCGATCATATTGGAAAAATAAGTTCGCGCTTCATCGGCGCTCCGTCCGTTAATCAGAACTTGACCATGGCTAGGCTTTAGGAGACCGGCCATCAAGGCCAGCAAAGTACTTTTTCCCGTTCCACTTTCGCCTTTAAGAAGTAAAAGCTCTCCGGTTTTGACTTCGGCTGAGAACATTTTAAAAAGATAATGATCTGAACTATAACCAAACGTCAGTTTTTCGATTTTCAGGAAAATTGGAGGACTGATTTGTTGTTCGATACGATTCAGTTTTGAGACATCTTCAAAAGTTCGATCGTATTTTTGGATAAACTGAAAAACCGACTTAAAGCTTGGTAAGAAAAGACGTGAATCATTAAGGTAAGTTGTGATTTCGCTGACATTTTGTGACAGCCTTATGAAAAGATAAAATAAGCTAAGAAGCTTCATAGGCGAAGTCTTCATATAAATTACGCTGACGGTCGTGATTAGGCTAATGGCTACGATTCCTATAATATTTGGTAATATAAAGCGAAATGCCGAAATTTTATAATAAGAAAAATAATGTTTGAGATATGAATCAAGCGCATTGGTTCCACGGAGAGCCTCTTGTTTTTCTCGATCATAAAGTCTCAGAAGAAACGAATTCTTCAAACCAACAATAAGTGTTCGTGTAATAATACCCCATTCCGAAGCAATTCCGTCAGCAGCTTTTGAGATATACTTATTAAGTGCATTCATCGGAAAATAAAATATTCCAAGAAAAACGACACCTGTTAAAAACTCTACAGGGGCTAAGAGCAGACCCATAATTGTTAACAAAATTGACGTCATCGACACGACCATTAGTTGGGGGGAAAACATCACAAAAGCGCCAGCTTGAATCACCCGCTCAGAAAATAAAGCGACAATCTCAGAGGAAGATTCTGTCGGATGCTGAGTCAGTGTCATAGTCAAAATTCCAGAGCGCTGTTCTTTGACGAAAGTTTGATTGATCATTCCACTGATTAAAGATTTTGCTAGGAGAACTAGGCTTCGGAAAATGCCAAAAGTAATCAGCGATATAACCACAACCGGCAACGAGTTAGGAAGCCACGGAGGAATAAAAGTTTGGCTTCCCTCGATCAACCCGATGCCTCTTAGGAAAATCTGCAAGATATAAACAAATCCAAGTTCGACAAAAAACCAAGCCAGACCCACAAAAATTGTGAAGATGTAAAGCTTCCAGACGAGTGGACCCAGAAATACTTTGAACTTGGTCAGCTGTTTGCGTCTGTCAGCAATCGTCATCAAAGTTTACTTTTAAAAAGTTTAAAGTCCGCCAAAGCCATCTCTTTCACCAAAGATTGAAAATCGTGCTTGGGCACCCAGCCTAAATTCTTCTTCGCCTTCGACGGATCACCAATCAGCAAATCAACTTCAGTGGGCCTAAAGTAATCCGCATCAATCGAAATCACTTTCTGTCCCACCTTTGCTTTGATCGCAGAATTCGAAATTTTCTTAATCACGCCAACTTCAGCTTGGCCACGACCTGAAAACTCAAGCTCCATGCCAAGCTCTGCAAAACAAAGTTCAGCAAACTCGCGGACAGAGTGCGTTTGGCCAGTGGCGATGACATAGTCTTCAGCAATGGGTTGCTGCAAAATCCGCCACATGGCTTCAACATAGTCCTTGGCATGACCCCAATCGCGCTTAGCGTCTAAATTGCCTAAAAAAAGCTCTTTTTGTTGGCCATGAGCAATGCGAGCCGCAGCCATCGATATTTTTCTCGAAACAAATGTCTCTCCACGCAAGGGCGACTCAT
>JAYUEB010000620.1:0-10449 GCA_043739525.1 Bdellovibrionales bacterium | reverse complement strand
CGATCCAAAGGCCCCTTTGCAACTCATGGTTGCGAACATCGATTACAATGATTACGTAGGTCGTCTTGCAATTGGTCGCGTTCAAAACGGGACTCTTCGCGTTGGTGAAGAAGCTCTTGTCTGTTTTGAAGACGGCAAAACTCAAAAAATTAAAATGTCAGCTCTCTTCAGATATGAAGGTATGAAGCAAGTCGCAGCAAAAGAAGTTCCTGCTGGAGACATTGCGATTATCGCGGGAGTTGAGAAGATTACGATCGGCGATAGTATCACGTCGGTTTTAGCTTCGGTTCCATCTAAACGTTTGCGCGTTGAAGAGCCAACTGTTGGTATCATGATGTCGGTGAACGACGGTCCATTTTCTGGACTTGAAGGTAAGCAAGTTACTTCGCGAAAAATTTTAGAGCGTCTTGAGCATGAGCTTTTGTATAACGTTTCGATTCGCCTTGAGCCAACAAGCACTCCTGAAACTTTCAAAGTTTTGGGCCGTGGCGAGTTGCAGCTTGCAGTTTTGATCGAGCAAATGCGCCGTGAAGGTTTTGAAATGACTGTTGGTAAGCCGCAAGTTATTTACCGCACTGTCAATGGTGTGAAACATGAGCCGATGGAAGATGCGGTTATTGACGTTGCCGAAGATTACACGGGTGTCGTTTCTGAAAAAATCGGAATTCGAAAAGGTATCATGACAAACATGGTGAATAAAGGTTCGGGTCGCGTGCGACTTGAGTTCCATATTCCATCGCGTGGTTTGATTGGTTATCGCTCTGAGTTCATGACTGATACTCGCGGTACGGGCTTACTCAATACGATTTTTGCAGGATACGAAGAATTCAAAGGCGAAATCACGCATCGTAAAAACGGCGCGATGGTTGCCGATCGTAAAGGTAAATCGACAGCTTATGCTCTTTGGAATTTGCAAGAGCGCGGTCGCATCTTCATCCTAGCTGGTACTGAGTGCTATGAAGGCATGATCATCGGTGAAAACGCAAAAGAAAACGATATGATCGTGAATGTGGCCCGTGAGAAAAAGCTCACCAACGTTCGTGCGTCAGGAACAGACGAAGCAATTAAACTCACTCCCGTTAAGCCGATGACTCTTGAACAAGCAATGGAATGGATTCTGGATGATGAGATGGTAGAAGTAACTCCACTCAATATTCGTTTACGTTGCCGTGCGCTTGATCCGCATAAACGTAAACGCGCTTCGGGCACTGAGTGATGCTCGAGTTTCCTGCTATGTGGCGTCGGCACACCATGCCAACGTCGCGCGCCGGGACCTTCAAGCCTGATAGCTAGAGCTTGCGCCTTGCAAGCTTGTCTGGGAGACTTTTCAAAACCTGTTGAAAGGAATCCAAATGAATCTTTTAAAAGTATTAGCAGTCTTAAGTTTTTTCTCTGTAGGTGCGCTCGCAGCGGAGCCACCATCTCCACTCAATCATCTCGCGGGTTGCTACAAAGTGAGCTACCGATTTGTCGAAGATGGAGCCCATGATACAACTATCGTTGGCGAATTTTACGAATATGTAAGCTTTAAAAATACCGACACGGGATTTTTGTTTCAGCATTACGGACAACAGGGCACTGAAGTGATTAAGCACTGGGGTGAAACTTGGACAAGCCACGCGGATGGTTCAATCACTCAAGTGGTTGTAAGCCCAGGCGGAAAAGTTCGCTATACTTGTGACGGTCAATTTCAATTCAATCAATTTCGTTGCATGGTCAAGAATGCGCCAAAACCTGTGAGAGATTCGGAACGTAAAGATTACGCGACCCTTGATCGCGATATCACTTTGCAAATCACTGATAAAGGTTGGGTTCAAGCTCAGAACGATTTGAAAAAAGATGCTTCTGGCAAAGCCGTTTCAAACGAGGTTGGCTGGAACCAGTATGACCGTGTGGATGATAAAGTTTGCGCTCCTGCAATTGAATTTGCAAAAACAGACCAATAATTATTTCAAGATTTGAATTTTAACATTTTGGTCGCGAGTAAAAGTGAGATCACTCGCTTCGCGACTCGTATCCGGGCATGTTGATGAAACTTTAGCTCCTGCAGGAATTGTTACCTGATAGTGAACTGAAGTTTTGTCTTCGATCACCTCAAACGCCATAGGCGAATTCAACTTACCAAGAAGTCTTGGCGTACACATGCTCATGAGATCGCCGACAACTTTCAAAAAAGTAGGTCTAATTGTAATATAGTTAGTAGGGCCACCCATTGGAGCATAGTTATACCTCTGCTGCTCTCCGGTCTCAGTAGTTACTTCAATCGTTTTTGGCAAGTCTCCAACAATTTGACCTTTCATTGAATTCGACTGTGCGTTTGCTGAAATATGCATAGAAAAAAGGATTAAAAATAAAAATGTAGCTTTCAGCATAAGTGTTCCTTTGTTGTTCAGTTAACAAATTATGTCACCTCTGACTTACTTAAATGGGCGAGAGAGGACAGAGATCATTATTGCGTTGGGTATTGCGAGTTGCATGCCAAAATATTATGATTTTTTTAATAGGGAGAAATTTATGAAAATATTTTTGTTCGGATTATTGTTCGCTTCAAACGCATTTGCGACGTCTGCTTCTGACGTCAAAGACAAAGCCGGTGAGACCGTCAATACGGCGACTCACTATACGAAAGAACAAAAAGACGCTTTTGTTAAAGAGATGGATGAAAATCTTACGACATTAAAAGCAAAAATTGCGGATATGAAATCGCACGCGGACAAATCAAAAGACGAAAATTTGACTAAACTTGAAGGCGAACAAAAGAAATTAGAAAAGAAAATCTCAAGCATGAAGCACTCGAGCGGAAAAGCCTGGGATAAATTGCACGCGGGTGTGACAAAAGCTTGGGACAACATTAAGAGCTCCATGAACGATGCAACAGATGAGCTAAAAAAATAGTGAAGATTTTTTTACTCGCGTTGATTTTGTTTTCTGTTCCGAAGCCGATCTTCGCAAGCCGAGCTATCATCAAAACCCATGAAGTCTTAGTAAAAAAAGGCGAGATCCATCAAGGAATTCAGTTCCCAGAGGGGACTCGATTGAATATCGTAGATGACACGAACGCTGTTATATCTGGAGTTCTCAGCCAAGACTTTCAAATGAGTGGTTATCTCATCAAGTCGGGGACAGAATTTCAAATTTGGGATAACGGAAAACTTTCTGAGATTGTCACTCAAGCTGGTCAGCGACTCAGTTATCTTAGCTTCGATAAAGGCGAGGCTAGAATTAGTTTTTCGAAGGACTCAAAGATTGAAGAAGTTTATCTGACCCGACCTAAAAAAATAGGCGAATACAGCTTTTCGGAAATTGGACCGATTAGTTTTTTTCCAGATGGGCGCGTTTCGAAAGGGACTCTTTCCCAAGATCAGTTGCTTGAAGGGCTCAATCTAAAGGCAAAATCAGAAATCCAGTTTTATCCTTCTGGAAGAATCAAACAGGCTATGCTTGGTAAAGATTCTCAGTTTAGTGGTATGTCGCTTAAAGCTGGGCTCACTGAGTTTTGGTCAAGTGGAAGTGTTAAGACTGCCTCGTTGGCAAGTCATGCAAAAGTTCGCGAATTTATTTGTGGAGTCGGTCCCATTTCTTTTTATGAATCTGGAAGGCTTAAGACTTTTGTGGTTGCGGGTAATCAAAGCGTTAAGATTGAGGCTTATGAAGGCCAGGCTCCAGTCGAAAAGGCAGTGAAACCTGGCGATCACTTGAATTTAAATGAAGCCGGTAAAATCATTGGCTGGTCAGGTATTTAAATTTCTAAATTCCAAACCAAGAGTCATCCGAGTCATCTTCTGACTCTTCGGTTTTTTCTTCTTCTTCGGGAGGAGTATGAGGTTCTGTAGTCACGATTTTAGGTTCTACAAGTTTTTTCGAGAACATATGATTCATCTCCCTCAAAGCTTCATCAGCATTTTCTTGAGAAATTTTTCGAAATGAAACAAGTCGATTGATGATTTTAGAGATTTCACGACGAGCAAATGGACTAAGTGCGCCCTTTCTAAAACTTTGATAATTTTTAGTTGGACTCGGAAGAAGCATAGCAAGCCAAGCACCCTCGGCCACATTCAGCTCTGACACAGGTTTTGAAAAGTAAAAGCGTGCGGCGGCACGGATTCCGTAAACTTCTGGGCCAAATTCCACAACGTTAAAGTATTTCTCTAAAATTTCTTCCTTAGATAGAATCTCTTCGATTTGCGAGGCAATGATGGCTTCGCGAATTTTTCGAAAAAGGGACTTTTCCTTCGTCAGATAGAGATTTTTTGCAAGCTGTTGGGTGATCGTTGATCCCCCACGAGAGAAATGTCCTGTTTTCAGATCCTTCTTTAGGCTCTCGCGCAATTCAAACCAATCAAAGCCATTGTGATCATAAAAGCTACCATCCTCAGATACGACAACAGCCATTTTGACCCCATGAGGGATCTCCCGAATCGGGGTGTAGCTGGGGTCACTAGGACAAAGGTGAACTTGGTACATCTCAGTCGTAAAGCAGCTCTTAATATTCGTCGGGCGGGGGGTCGTTAAAAGAATCCAAGCGGCTCCAAGGGAGACGAGGATTAAAAAGCTTACAATTGATATGAGAATCGCAAACAAAAATCTCAACATTCCCAAACTATTAGCGTATATTTCGCGCCTACGCCAATGGTTCTACAAAAAAAACGGGGGGTTGTTTGTCTGACTCAAAAAAAGGCTTCTTATCGATTCTACTCATATTCTCAGTAACTATTTTGGGCGCATGTACTGAAAAAAAATCAGAAGCTCCGACCACTGCCGGATCAGTAAAACCAAAACTCAAAATTGGAATCGTATTAGATAAAGGTGGAAAAGATGACAAGTCTTTTAATGGTGCTGCATTTGCGGGAGCAAGCCTTGCCGAAAAAGAATTAGGAATTGAAGTGAAAGTTGTGGAGAGCGCGGATGATACGGCTTTCGAACCATCACTTCGTGCTTTTGCAGAACGTGAGTATCCTCTTGTGATTGGAATTGGCTTTGCGCAAGTCGATGCGTTGAAAAAAATTGCTCCACAATTTCCAAAAACCCATTTTGCAATCGTAGATGGCACAGTTGATACGCCAAATGTCGCAAGTATTCACTTTGATGAACACGAAGGTTCTTACATTGTCGGTTATCTTGCGGCCCTCGTTTCTAAGACAAAGAAAATTGGCTTCATTGGTGGCATGGATGTCCCGCTAGTGCGAAGATTTCAAATGGGCTACGAGGCAGGCGCAAAAGCAGCAGATCCAAAAATTGAACTTGTTTCGAATTATGCCGGAGTGAATAGTTCGGCATGGACTAATCCAGGTCGTGGAAAAGAATTAGCACTTGATCAGTATTCTCAAAAGGTAGATGTCATATTTGCAGCCGCAGGGGCGACTGGGATTGGTGTCTTTGATGCCGCTGAAGAAAAATCAGCTTACGTCATTGGTGTAGATAGCAATCAAGATGCACTCAAGCCGGGACGCGTGCTCACGAGTATGCTGAAGAGAGTGGATACGGCTGTTTACCAAATCATTAAAGATGAGCAAGATTCCAAATTTATGGCAGGTCTTCATTCATACGGCTTGAAAGACAAGGGGATCGATTACTCGGTTGATGATTCAAACCAAAAACTCATCGCACCTTACAAAGAAAAACTCGAAGTGATTAAAGCGAAAATTATTAAAGGCGAAATCAAGGTTCCAGATTATTATCTGGTTCATAAATCTTAAGGGCATCTGATTGATCACGATTGAAAGTAAAAATCTTTCGAAGTCTTTTGGAAGCTGTCATGCTCTGACGGATCTCAGCCTTAAATTTGATTCTCAAAAGATTCATGCTGTTATTGGCGAAAATGGTGCAGGCAAATCGACCTTCATGAAATTGATGTTTGGTCTTATGCAACCCACTTCCGGCGAGATTGCAATAGATGGCAAAGTCATCGACATAAAAAACTCTCAAATTGCAATAAAAGCCGGAATTGGAATGGTTCAACAACATTTTTGCTTAGTCGAGAATTTATCGGCAATTGATAATATCATATTGGGAACTGAGCCGGTTAAGGGTTTCAAATTAGATCGCGAGCTCGCTCTGAAAGAACTAATTGCCAAGCTACCGGACGAGAGTTTGCATGTGCCTTGGCACCAAAAGGTTTCAGATTTGAGTGTTGGCTTTCGCCAGAGAATTGAAATCTTGAAACTTTTGTATCGTGATTCTCAATTTTTAATTTTGGATGAGCCGACGGCTGTGCTGACTCCTCAAGAAATCATTTCGTTCTTTTCTTTGTTACGTCAACTCAAGGAGATGGGCCGTACAATTGTCTTAATCACCCACAAACTAGGAGAAGTTTTTTCAGTTTGTGATCAGTATCATGTTTTGCGACAGGGTCGACTCGTCACAAGCGGTCTGGTAAGTGAGACGACTCAATCTCAAATTGTAAAACATATGATTGGTCGGGACCTAAAGACTCCTGATGAAAGCTCTTTAGTTCATGAGTTAAGTTCACAGAAATTGCTTGAGTACGTGGGAGTTTCGACTCTTAGTCAAACACGAGGACAGCTCAAGAATATTTCACTCAGTGTGAATGCCGGAGAAATTCTAGGCATTGCCGGTGTTGAAGGATCTGGTCAATCGAAGCTTGTTGAAACTTTGCTGGGTATCGATGCTTTTGAGGGGCGTATTCGCTTTTTGGGAAACGAGATCGATCGAACCACGTCGACCAAGCAAGTACGAGACATGGGATTAGCGTTGATTCCAGAAGATCGACAAACTCAGGCGATTTGGCTTGAAGAAACTTGCTCTAAAAATTTAATTATCGGAATTGAAGATCAGTTTCAATCGGGCGTTTTTTTTGACGATGATAAAATTCGCAAAACCAGTGAAGTCTGGCTTAAAGAGTTCGATGTACGACTAGTAGACATGAGCCAAGAAATTTCATCATTGAGCGGTGGCAATCAGCAAAAGCTTGTTTTTGCTCGCGAGGTTTTAGGTCGAAAGCCAAAGTTTATTGTTTGCCATCAACCCACAAGAGGCGTTGACCTTGGTGCAATTGAAAAAATTCATTCTGAGATTCTAAACCTAAAGCGCCTAGGAATTTCGTGCTTACTCATTAGCAGTGAGCTGGATGAACTCATGGCGATCAGTGATCGTATTTGTGTTTTATTTGAAGGAAAACTCACGGGTGAGTTCCAAAGAGCTCAGTTTTCGAAAAACGAAATCGGAAAAGCTATGACCGGCGTCGTGCAATGAAACAACTCAAGCTTATAGGATCCTCTGCGGCTGCGTATTTGTTGACTCTTGGGTTAGGCTTATTTCTAGCGATGATTTTAGTTACGATTGTTGGAGAAAATCCATTCAGCGTGCTCAAGATTTTATTTTTGGGTTCCATGGGCGGTCCTCGGGAAATCGCTTACTCACTTTTTTATGCAACACCATTTATTTTAACCGGCTTGAGCGTTGCCTGGGCTTTTCGGGCAGGACTTTTTAATGTCGGAGCCGAGGGCCAAATGTTGATGGGCGGTGTAGCAGTTGTAACACTTGGAATTTTATTTCCGAACTTACCAGCAGTTATTGCGATTCCCGCCTCTTTTTTGATCTCATTTTTTGTTGGAGGTGCTTGGGGAGCGATTGCGGGTTGGGTTAAAGTGAAACGAGGAGCCCATGAGGTACTCGTTACGATTTTACTTAATTTCGTTGCTTATGGCCTTAGTAGTTTTTTTATTCTCAATCTATTTAAAAATCCTGCGGTTCAGAATCCTGAGACATTTGAAATCGGACCAGGATATTTTTTACCTCAAATTAATTTTTTTGATCCCCACAGCCCACTGAACCAAATGATTTTTGTTGCGCTCATATGTGCCGTCATTTTTTCGATTATTTTTAGTAAAACAGTTTTTGGATTCTTTCAACGCATGTCAGGTGCAGCACCCGAGTTAGCGGTTCGTTCTGGTGTGAATATCGATCGACAAGTCATTCTGGCATTGTTTATTGCTGGCGGTCTTGCGGGACTTGCAAGCTGCGGAACCATTATGGGTTATTCGCATAAAGCACGAGAAGGATTTGCCAATGGTGCCGGATTTATTGGGATCGCCGTTGCTCTGCTTGGACAAAACCGAGCGGGCGGAGTCGTTTTATCCGCAGTTCTATTTGGAGCCTTGACAAAGGGCTCTTTAGATTTGGATTTAGATACTAAATTTATCACGCGCGATCTAGCCCAAGTGATTCAAGCCTGCATTGTTTTGGTTGTCGCCAGTAAACCAGGCCTTGAACTTCTATACAAAAAATATCGAGGCTCACGCGCATGATTGAAGATTTACTTTTAAGTAGCGTCAGGCTTTCGGTACCACTTATTTTTGCTGCATATGGCGGCATGATGAGTGAGCGCAGTGGAGTCGCCAATATTGCACTGGAGTCATATCTTCTTTTCTCGGCTTTTGCTGCCGCCGCAGCGACGAGTTTATTTGCGAGTCTTTGGATGGGTGTACTAGTTGGTCTCTTAGCCGCGGGATTCATCGGACTTATTTTTGCAATTGTTTGCGTTTACGGGCGTGGTGATCAAGTCGTTGTCGGCACCGCTTTTAACTTATTGGCGGTTGGAAGTATTCCAGTTTTGAATAAAAGTCTTTTTGGAATTACGGGATCTACTCCAGCGCTTTCTATGCGGTTGAGATTTACAAATCCTCTTATCTTTTTTGCCCTAGCGATTTTACTTGTGGGCTTTCTCGAGTTTCTATTTCGTAAAACAAGACATGGCTTAAGAGTAACCGCCTGTGGGGAAAACCCCATGGCTCTTGAAACCCAAGGAGTCTCCCATAAAAAACTGCGGGTTCGCGCCATAATTGAAGGAAGTATCATTGCTGGCGTAGGTGGAATTTATTTGAGCCTCTGTCAAGGAAGCGCATATGTTCGAGAGATGTCGGCCGGGCGAGGCTTTATCGCCTTGGCCGCTTTGATATTAGGAGGCTGGAAGCCGCTTCCAACATTTCTGGCCTGTTTATTTTTTGCAGTAACAGATGCGATACAAATTCAGCTTCAAGGTAAATCTCTTGGTGGATTTGAGGTTCCAAACTCTTTGGTTCAAATCTCTCCCTATGTGATTACGCTTATACTATTGATGTTTTCTTCTCGAAAAGTTCTGGCTCCTCGAGCAATCAATAAAAATCTTTAGGCTTCGGGGCTGTTTCTTCGGCTCCACTCAATACTTTGTCTCAATGAGTACGAAGCTGGCTTAGGTTTAAACTGAAAAGCTTGCTGCGCCTTTGTTGAATCAAACCAATGATACATCGTCGACACAATAGCGTTTTCAGAAGTCATAAACGCTTTACCACCGTGACTCGATTGTAAGTCACCAATAAGGCCAAGTGTCTTTATTAAAAAATTAGGAACATAAATTTTAGGAGGTTCAACTTCAGCTATTTCTGCAATTGTCTCAAATAGTTTTTTGATGGTGAGATTCTCACCTGAGATGATGTAGCGTTCGCCGACGCGACCAATCTGCCAGGCTCTCAAAGTACAATGCATAACATCTTCAATTGAGACAACGTTGACTCCGCCAGATGTGTAGATTGGTAAAGTTCCGCGAGCGACTCTTCGTTGCATTCCGCGTGAAGGTTTTTTCTCGTCGCCTGGGCCATAGATGGTTGAAGGATTCAGAATAACAGCGTCAAGTTCACCTTTGCGAACAGCGGCAAGCACGAGATCTTCGGCCTTTCGTTTTGTCTCAAAGTAACCTAAATTTAAATAACCTAAATTATATTTTGAAAATTCGTTTAGTACGGTGTGTGGATTGAAACTTGCCCCAATTGTTACAACCGAACTAAAGTGAATCAATCTTCGAACTTTGTTAATCTTGCAGGCATTAATGACGTTAGCAGTACCGCCGACGTTGACGCTTTCCATTTGTTCGCGGGCCGCGCGCGAGTAAGCGATGACTCCGGCAAGATGAAAAACGGAATCAATATCTTTTGTGGCTTCAGTCACTTTCATAGAATCCGTGATATCACCGACAGCAATTTCAATTTTAAGAGATTTTAGGTCTTCTACGTCTTTTGGATTACGTACGAGAACTCGAACTTGATGGCCCTCATCGACGAGGGTTTGTGCAAGCCAACCGCCGACAAATCCTGAGGCCCCAGTAATTAACACTCGCATAACGATCTCCACCTAAGGGAACATCAGACAAACGACTAGTTTGAAACTCTTATTGTGAGACTCCCAGCGAACATTGAGCCTCAATTTTCGTGAGAGCACAATAGTTTTCAAGAGAGGACAGTGTATCGTTGAAAGCCCAAAAAAGGGTCTAATTGAATCGTTCGCTGAAGGTATCCATCCCTCGCGAGCTCCGCGTAAAGACTTTTTAACCCCGGTATTTAAAATTCCGTTCTTTTTGCTCTTTAGGTCTATCGCTAAAGAAAGCCTTTAAGATGTACAGCACAAAATATGCGATGATGAGTCCAATGATCGCGCCAGTGATGACATCTCCTGGAT
>JAYUEB010000619.1:0-3476 GCA_043739525.1 Bdellovibrionales bacterium | reverse complement strand
CAAGGCGACTTACGTATGCTCACAGGCAAAGGCCTAGCATGAAATGAGTCAGTCAAAAAAATTAGTAGCAGCAATCTGTCACGGAGTCTTACTTGCCGCCCGCTCAAAACATCTGACGGCAAAAGTGTTCAGTCCGAAGTGATGAGGAAACGAGCTCGTCATGAAGATTTTTTAATTGGTCCCATGCCGCTCAATCGTGATTCCCCAAAAAGATATGAGCCCGGGATTTGTTGTCGAAGATCAAAATTATATCTCAGCGCGCTGGCCGGGTGATGCACTTTTATTTGGGACCAAGATTGCGAGATATTTGGGGGCCCGGTAGTCAGGGTCAGGCAAGCTGATAGCCGATAACTGCAACGGAGACAGGCAGACTGCGAACGGCAGACTGCTGCCCGATTTTTGGTGCAAGACAAGCGGTAAAAGTTTAAGGTAGTCCATGGCTCTACAGGCAACTCTTTACCGCTTCAAAGTTGAATTGTCCGATATCGATCGCAGTATCTATGAGGCTGTCGATTTTCGTCTCGCGATGCACCCGTCCGAATCACCCTTATTTTTTGTCACTCGAGCACTTGCCTATCTCCTCAATTTACAAAGCGGACTCGAGTTTTCACCGCAAGGCTTAGGAGATCCGGATCAACCCCCCTTAAGCATTGCAGATCCACGAGGTGGAATATTACTTTGGATCGACATCGGCAGCCCGAGCGCAAAGAGACTTCATGCCGCATTGAAAGCCTCAAAAAACGTCAAAGTTTATGCTTATAAGGATCCAAAAGTTTGGCTCGAAGAAATGAAGTCTGCAGATATTTTTCAATTCCAAAAAGTTGAAATCTATTCTTTCAAATCTGAATTTCTACAAATCCTTGCTGATCGCCTTGAAAGAAACAACAACTGGGGACTCATTAGCCAAGATCAATCTCTCAATGTACAAATTAAAGATGATTCGATTCAGAGCGAAATTAGAAAGTGGTCAGCTCTTTAGTCGAGTTTAGATGGAGCCGCCTTAAAGTTAATGTTGCCAATTGCTTTCTCGCCTATAATTGAGAAATGAACACATTCTTCCTCTTTTTGAATATTTTTATTTCTCAAGTGCAAGCGGCTCCTAAGTTTTATTGTTTTCAAGGAAACCTTGCACAGAACCAAGTCATTGAGTCGGGTTTTACCGATTGCGGAAAAGACGACGAGCCAACTGGTGAAACGATCAAAGAGCGAAAAACGATTTGTGTCGAGCCCGCATACTGCGCTCCCGATACCGATGAGCTCAGAGAACTCTTGGCCCCAGCTTTAGAAAAAAAACAAAAAACTTTTGAAAAACTCTCGGCTTTTGAAGTTGGCAAATTTATTCAAGATTACGACAACGCAAACGGTGGACAAACCAAGTACGCCAAAAATTCTTACTTAATTTGCGCGATGAAAAATGGCGCCTGCCCTTTACCAACAGAATGCCAAGAAGATCTACTTTATAATGTTAAAGGAGTCATGACGACAGATGTTGTCAACTACACGACTTATCCGAAAATTCGAGTGAGGCCTACTTCAAAATGATTTTGCGCATATTATCAATTTCTATTTTCTTTCTCACTAGTATGACACTTGCATCGGGAACTATGACTCTTGAAGGAACGATGGCCGGTAAAACCGAGACGACTTTTTCGATCGAGTCGGGTCGGCAAATTTACGTGATAAAAAAAGCATCCTTGTCTCATGCATTGGTAAAAATTCTTGAGCCTAAACGCTTTGGCGACGCAATTAAAATCGACGTTGCAATGAATGGGATCACTGAAGTCAAATCTTCAAAATCAAAGAAATAATGAAAAAAAGCTCAACTCTTATCTTTTTAATTCTTGGCGCACTCGTAACTATTAGTCCGTTTTCGATTGATATGTATTTACCTGCTTTTCAGCAAATTGCGGCTGACCTTCATACTTCAGTCGAACGTGTTTCTTTCTCGCTCTCAAGTTATTTTATCGGACTCGCATTTGGACAAATTCTCTACGGACCACTACTTGATCGATATGGACGTAAGCGCCCGTTATACTACGGCCTCGGACTTTATATCTTGTCTTCTATCGCATGCCTCTTTTCGTCGAATATAGAGGTGCTGATTTTATTTCGATTTTTCCAGGCAATAGGCGGTTGCGCAGCTGGTGTGGCTTCAATGGCCATGGTGCGTGACTTCTATCCACTCGAAGAAAATGCAAAAGTATTCTCGAATCTGATGCTGATCTTAAGTGTTTCTCCGCTGTTTGCCCCCACTGTCGGAAGCTTTGTATCCACCACCTTTGGCTGGCACGCGGTTTTTATTTCGCTTACAATCATTGTGGCTTTGATTCTACTCGCCGTCATTTTCTTATTACCTGAAGGACACGAACCAGATACCAGTGTTTTATTAGATCCGAAATCGATCTATCAAAATCTGAAATCGATTTTTCATCACCCGCAATTTTTTGCTTTTGCATTTGCTGGAGGCTTTTCTTTTTCGGGCCTCTTTGGTTACATAGGTGGTTCGGCACCACTTTTTATGGGCACCTTTCACTTAAGTGCTAAAGAGTTCGGCGCAGTCTTTGCGTTTCTATCTGTTGGAATCGTAGGCGGCGGCCAAGTAAATAATTTTCTCTTAAGACGTTTCTCTTCCGGTCGCATTTTTAAAACGGCCTTAAGGTTTCAATTGATACTCTCGTGTGTCTTTTTAGTCGCCTCATTTACGCCATGGTTTGGATTGTTTCCACACATTCTCCTTCTTTTCCTTTGTCTTTCGTGCGCGGGCTTGACATATCCCAATGCCGCAGCTTTATGCCTGGCTCCATTTGAAAAGAATGCGGGTAGCGCAGCTTCTCTTCTTGGATTTTTGCAGATGAGTATTGGAGCTGTTGCATCGGCGTGCTTTGGCCTCATAAATCAGGGCCCTAGTCGATCTATTGGAATTCTCTTTGTTTTAGCAGCAGGAACTGGCTTTATCTTCATGAAGCTTTCAGCTTCTAAGTCAGGCGAAACTCGAAATCCTTTGGACTCCGCAACGAAGCTGTAAACTCCTTTCATTTTTTTGCGATGAAGAGTATCTTCCCTAAATAAAAAGCGTGATAGTCTTTTGAGGGGAATCTCCCATGAAATTTGAACGAAGAATCTACTTTGGGTTTATTGTCATTGTCCTAAGCTTCCTTCCCGTCGTTATCGGCTCCTTCGTTTCCGTGAGAGAGATCGTCAACGAAGAAAACTCGATCATTTCGGTCAACGCAAGATCCATGGTACTTGCTGAAAGACTTCGGTACATAGGATCCGCTCAATCAGCACTGATGCCCGTTTTCGTTTTAACCGGCGACCCTAGTCTCATTCAAATTTTTGAAAAACAAAATAAAGAGTTTCGTGAAATCAATTTGCTTTTGAATCAACTTGAAACAAATGTTACGAATAAACTTCTCATTTCAAAAGTTTTAGAAACAAGTGATCGCGCTTATAGTTACACCAATCCTGGAATTAAA
>JAYUEB010000618.1:0-10455 GCA_043739525.1 Bdellovibrionales bacterium | reverse complement strand
GCGAAAAAATATTTGATCCATTTTTTGCGAGAAAATAAAGAAGCTTAAATTCTCTTGATGTGAGGTCGATAGGTTGCGAACTACCACTTAACCACACTTTTTGCGAACCAAGATGAAATCGAAATGGCTCAATTAACTGCTCTTCAACTTGAACCGATTTTCTTTTCATTTTCAGGATCTTAGAGTTGACGATGACCTTGAGCTCAGCTGGGCGAATAGGTTTTCGAATAAAATCATCAGCGCCTAGCGAGTAAGCCGTCATGAGACTTGAAGGCGCTTCTGAACCAGTTAAAAAAACGATCGGAATATTTCTGGTTTTTTCGTCACTCTGAAATTGAGTACAGAGATCAAAGCCACTCCCGTCTGGGAGAGAAATGTCGAGTAGGACTAAATCAATGTGTCTTGAGCTCATGACTTCGAGTGCATTTGCAGCATTGGGAGCTACAATCACGGTCGTTAAGTCGTCATTCAAGGAGCGTGAAACGATAAGCTGAATATCATCTGCATCATCTACTAACAGAATCCAATTCATGGTCAATTACCTCTATCCACATATCGGAATCTCGAGGTACGAAATAAAGTGCAGGGAGTCTTCAGGACCAAAATCTGGTCACCACTCTGTAACAAAACTTGAGTTCAGTATGTTATCTAAGTAGATGACAATTACTTCACTTTTTCGAATAATAAAGAAATTGTAAATATCCTTAAAAAAGGTGAAAACTAAATGAATACTCGATTTTTTTTGCTCTTCTTAAGTTTCTCGAGCCTTTTCACTCTTACGAATCCATCATATGCGGAGACGATTAAGATTGGACTGAACTATGACAAGACCGGACCTTACGCGACTCAAGGACTGGATCAATATCAGGCATCTCAAATCGCGGCTGAGGAAATCAATGCCGAGGGTGGAATTCTAGGAAATCAAATTCAACTCGTCACAAAAGATGCTGAGTCAAACGCAGCAACCGGATCGCAAAACGCCAATAATCTGATTGAAGCAGATCACGTCAAGATGATTTTTGGAGGCTCCGCAAGTTCAGTCGCAATCGCAGTCGGGAAAATTGCAAATGAACACAAAGTGCTTTTTTTTCAGACACTCGCCTACTCCACGGATACGACTGGTGAATACGGTCGAAAATATGTTTTTCGCGAATGCTACGACACCAATGCGGCAGCGAATGTTCTCGCAAGTTATGTCAAAAAAAATCTCATCGACAAAAAATTCTTTTACATTACTGCGAGATATAACTGGGGTTACAGCACTGAAAAATCAATGCGTAAAGTATCGAACACTGAGGACATGATGAAAAATCCGAGAGCTTACACGCCTTTTCCAGTCAACACAGATGCCGACTTTAAAGACGCGGTTGGGATGGCTAAGAAAGCAAATCCCGACGTAATCGTTCTTGCACTTTTTGGTCATGATATGGTGTCAGCGATGAAAGAAATCAAAGCTCAAGGATTAAAAGATAAAATTGTTATTGTCCCGAATCTCACTCTTGGGATGGCCGAAGACGCTGGCCCCGAAGTCATGGAGGGTGTCATCGGCGCTATTCCCTGGACTGCACAGCTGCCAAACAAATTTAGTTTTGTTAAAGGCAAAAGTTTTGTAGAAAAATTTTCGAAGAAATTTAATCGCCTTCCTGATACTTCTGGCGCATCTGCCTACACCATACTCCACGAATATAAATCCGCTGTCGAACGCGCTAAAAGTTTAGATCCCATGGCGGTTGTAAAAGCTCTAGAAGGTCATCAATATGTCTCCTTAAAAGATCAGCAGTATTGGCGCGACTTTGACCACCAGTCGATCCAAACTGTTTATGCCGTTAGAATCAAAAAAGCAGATGAGATTAAAAAGAGCCCATTTGGCCAAGATTATTTTGAAATCTTAGCGTCAATGAGGGGCGACGAGGCCTTTATCAATAAGAGCGACTGGGAGGCAAACCGCAAGGCAACTGGAAAGCCGCTTCAGCTCGATTAATTTAATCTTTTTTTATTTGCGTAGCTCGAATTTGCCCCCTAGATTACTCGAAAATTCAAACGGGGAAACAAGATGCACATCAAAAATGCTTTTCTTTTTAGTCTCTATTTTTTAATCGCAAGTTGCGCCCAAAAGCCGATGCATTCTGTCACTGAAAGCACTTCTCCAGCCTCATCTTTACCCGCTCTTAAAAATCTGGGCGATACGATCAAAGAGCCCAATAGTTTTGAAATTAAAAATGTTGAGCTCTTTGATGGTGAAAAAATAGTAAAGAACGCAAGAGTCGTGATTAAGGATGGATGGATCGTTCGAGTTTGTGCTGGTGACGAAAAGCCCTGCTCTGACAATAAAACTCTAAGTATCGACGGTGCCGGTAGATTTTTAATGCCGTCGCTGATCGACTCAGAGGGACACTTTTCGAGGCCCGCTGAAATGCTCATGGATCTCACGGGCAAAGAAGAGGCCGTTTGCGGAAAAGACGCTCACTCGCAGCCCATTACTTACAAAGCCTCAATCAATAAAATTTTCTCATCTTTTGTTGATGGCGATCTCTTTAATGAAGTCGACACCCATGGGTTGGTTTTAGATAACGGAAGACATCCAAAAAAATTGGGAGATCGATACGCTATTTCTCAGAGTGCAAATTATGAAAAACATATTCGCTTCGGAGTTACGACAGTCTTGGATATGTCTGCTTATCCATGGCCCGCAGAGTACGTAAAAAGATCACGCGGCAAATGGCATGAGCTAAAAAACAAAGAAGATGAAGACCTCAAAAAAGAATTTTTGATTTATGCCGACCTCTATACCTCGGGCATGTGGGCTGCTCCTGCAACACTCCAATTTGGATATTACGGAATGGACCCTGTTTACAATATTAAACCTGAAGGCCCTTGGTCACAACGGGATATTGAAGCCTGGGTCACCAGACGCGTCCACGAAAATTCAGATCATATTAAAGTTTTTTACGAAAACTGGTGGGGAATGCCCGCACCTCAAATCGACGCAAGAACCTTGAAGGCATTGGTTAAAGCTGCACATGCCAAAGGACTCAAAGTTTTTACTCATAACACAATTTCTTCCGAGAATGTTATTGATGCCAAAGCTGACGTCAACATTCATACGCCAGGCGCCAATGACAAAGAACTGATGAGCGACGATTTCGCAGAACGCTTTGCCAAAAATGTTCACTTTGTGACCCCAACTATTGCCGGCTTTGTCATGACCTGCAACAATCCGTACAGCATGTCGAACAAAATAAACCACGCACTTTCAAACCAAAAGCCTGGAACAAACTTTATTTCTTCCTATATCGATACGCCAGATGTTCTTCCTTACATCAATGCGCTTGATGAAATACGCCTCTTAAATTGTACGGGCCCAGATAAGAAACCGTATCGCCAACCAAGAGTTTTTCAAAGCGTCGCAAAGCTTTATGATCATGGCGCCATACTGACCACAGGCAGCGACGCCGAAATGCTTGAGCCTGTCATTGAGGGTGTTGGCGTACATTACGAAACCTATCTCATTCGCGAAGCTCTTAATCTCTATTCAAAGAACGCCAAAGGCGATGATGCAAACTTAGCAGCACTGAAAGCTGCGACTTCAAACGCGGCGTTGACTTACGGATTTCACATCGAGAAAGGCCATCATTCAAAGCAAGACCCACGAGGCTTTATCAAACCCGGATATCGTGCCGATTTACTCTTACTTCGTGAAAGCCCAATGAAAAATATTTTAAATACACTTAAAATAGAAAGAGTCTGGAAGGCCGGATTCGTTGCCAACCGCCAAATGATTCGCCCCGAGTGCGCAAGTGGAGATTGCCGCTCAACTCAAATAATCAGAGAACTCGAGGCGAAATCTTGCAATTGAAGTTTTCGAAAAAACAATTCATCGCGATCCTTGCAATCGCTGTTCTAGTTCCTCTTTTTTATTTCGGCATCGACCGAAATGGAATTATCGGAGTCGATGATCGCGTTTCTGGGAATTATGAAGAAGTTCCTTGGATTGGCGAAATCTCACACTATCCTGATCGTAAAATGGGTGGCGCTTGTACCGCAAGCCTTCTTTCTCCAAGACTGGTACTCACCAGTTCGCACTGCACTTTTCATTTCTCTTTATTTTCAACTCATTCTATTTCAAAAAAATGGTATTTTTATTCACATCACATCACCGATCCGCAGAGCGAACCGATTTCAGGAAAACTCGTTGCCTGGGGCGGTCGACATATCGTTTTAGGAGATTGGGCACTGATTCTACTTGATCAGCCGCAGACAAAAGTGAATCACTTCCCTGCGTTTGAGACAAATGATCCTCCGGATACCGCGGATTTAAAGGTGAGCGGCGATCTTTGGGGCCACCCCGCTGATCGAGCAACCGATGGACTTTTCATGCATTCGTCTTGTCAGGCGTGGGTAAATTTCTTGGGCTTTGTAGAAACCAATTGTGATTCGACTCAAGGAATGTCAGGCGGACCTTTTGTCACCTACCAAAACGGCAAAGAAACTATCTGGTCGGTCAACTCAATGACATTTGAAGTTCCATTTATAAAATGGAACTTCATGGCTCCTTCAAGTTCTTTTGCAACTGTTGCACGAAATCTGATCTCCGCTGAGTCTCAAAACTCGATCGCTCGTTTTTTGAATGATCACAATCAAGATCCTTACTTCGAGATTCCTAAATTATTTTAATTTACAGAAGTCGGTGTGATAAGGATTGTTCGCTACGCTCACCGTTTGCGTACTCGCATTGTAATTCAAATTATTATACTCAGTCCCTTGTTCTCTGTGGCCAGCATCACTGCCGTGGTAAACATATTTTGAAGAGGCAATAAGAACTCCGTTTTGGTTAGAGCCTAATATCGGACGCAAATTGCTGTAGCCTACAGTTGTGCCAGCTTGATTTGGGCCTGAAACAACCAAAACGTTTAGAAACTGTCCTGAACTTCCGGGCCCGTCTCCGTCGCCTGCATTTGCGGCGACCACCACGAAACAGCCACTAGGCCCTGCATGAGTTCCTAGCGGAATAATTTTTAATAATTCTTTTGCCAGAGCTGAAAAGCTCACGGGCTGTAAATCTTGTGCGTATAGATTTGTTGAGAGGGTCAAAACGACCGACATTAAAAGCGCTTTCATTTTATTTCTCCTTTGAAATTCAGGCCTGAAGCGTTGAGTCATCAGCGCAGCCTACTCTCTTTTTTTGATAATTATGAGAGGCTTTTTTGGAAGTTATCATGCATAAAAAAAATGATAAGATTTTTAAGACTCCTTGTCTCAAAAATAAAAAGCCCCATTCTCCTAAGAAGAACAGGGCTTTATGAGGTTTCGTAGCGAAACTTTTTAAACTTACATTTGCTTAGAGAGGATCTTCAAAACGACGGTATCAGCTTCATTGGCTGCATTCGTCGAAACCAATAAGCAAACCTGGCGATACACACTCAAAGTTGCAAGCTGAGCTTGAACCTCTTGGTTATTTGAATACATTGGGGATACCCGTGGTTCAGATCCGTCGATCTCTTGAGTGAACACCATGGTTCCTATGCTACGAGAGACTTTTCCGCAAGCTTTGACGGATGCGTGACCAACAGACGACAAACTCATTACGAGAGCCACCAGAGGCAGCATTGATAATTTCATAAATTCTCCTATTGAATAATTTGCCATACTATAGGCTTGCGCGTCATTTAAATCAATTAAATTCCTCTTTTTGTTCGGAACTCCTTAGGTAAATCTCTATTATTGCTGGCAATTTTTTTAAGCCTGAGAAGCGAACACAGGTCCGTTTACAGGCAGCCGACCGCTGCCAGGAGTCTTTCAGTTTCAGTCTGAGTTTATAGTCTACATTCTGTCTCGGATTCAGATGCTGATTGCCCCCCCCCGCCTTAAAGCTCAATCTGCCCGGATTACGTTGAACAAAAAACTTCAGCTCTTTAGATTCAAAAGTTTAAGCGCATCCTCGATATTGCAGAGACGAATCTTCAAGAAAACACTGGACAGCTGCCAGGTCCTATACCACCTTAGCAGATTGCCCTCAACGAACCTAAGTGAGACTTAAAAGGACACACGTGGCACTCGATTTAAAGCTGACAGATCTACTGAAAGAAGAGTTTGATTCGGCTATTCGAGTGCGGGGCAAAGACTACTTTCTGGAGGGCCGAGTCCACCTTCTGAAATCTGGCGATGGCTTTGCTCAATTTGAAATTCGTGGCTCAGATCACTACGAAACTCAGCTTCATTTTGATGGAACTAAAGACTCCTTTGATCTCGATTGTACCTGCCCTTATTTCGAAGATAATTTTAATTGCAAACACCTTTGGGCCTCCGCTCTTGAAGTCGATCGATTGAATATCTTGCCCTCGATCATGGGACGCACGAATGTCGCTCGCGAGGTTCATGAAGTCCACGAGGCTCCTGCAACACCCACTTGGCAAGAAAAGCTTGAACAAGTTCAACGCCGTATTGAACGAGATCAAACATACAAAAGTGGTAAATCGAAAACTCCAAACACTGAAAAAAACTCAAATCCTCGCGTCGGACTCTACGCAATCAATATTCCGAGCAGTATAGATCGCAATCAAATTCAGCTTCATCTCTATTCTCAGATGCGTTTGAAAAAAGGTGCCTTGAGCGCCTTAAAAATGGCAGAATTGAATAGTGCCAAAATTCAATTCTATGATTCTCCTGAAGAGCGAGAATTTTTATGGGATCTTGTTGGACGAACTGAGATTATTACTGGCTTTTATAACAGCACTGCCACCTCAACAAAAGTAAATAGCCTTGCGCTCACGAAGGGCCATGCGGATTCGATTTTAAGAAAAATCTCAGATGCAGGAAAGCTTTTTCAACTCAAAGGCGAAAACGCTCGCTATCATGGCTTCTATGACAGCCCTAACCTTCGACCATTCGAATATGAAAAACAGCCTTGGACTTTTCAATTTGTTTTGAAAAAAACCGAAAATGAATTTCAGCTTCATGGTGAACTTTCAAATAGCGAAGGCGAAATTCGCTCACTTGAAAGCGTCGTAGGTCATCTTGAACATTTTGTAGTGTTTGCAGAATCACTTGCACGCTCTGATTTAAGCGAACATCTCGTTTGGTACGAACTTGTTAAAGCCCGCCCGCTTAACTTAGCTGAAAATGAGCTCGAGTCATTTCTCAATTACTTCTGGAACCAATCTCAATCTAAAATTCCGATACAACTGCCCCCCGAAGTTCAGATGACCGAAAAGCAAGGCCTTGACCCAAAGCCTCGAGTTTTATTTGAGGCAAGTCAAAATCGCGGATCTTTTGGCGTTCGCCTCTCATTTGATTATGATGGTGAAATTGCAAGCTCAGGAAGCGGAACCGCAATCTACAACATCTCAAAGCGCGAAAAAATTATTCGGGATCTTGATTTTGAAAAAAAATGCCTTCAGTTTTTAATTGAAATTCGCTCTATGGAATCCGAAGATCTCGCAATCCAAGCTTATTTTTCAAATGATGAATTTCTTCCGGCTGTCGAGCGCATGCTCGCACTTGGTTGGCAAGTTTTCGCAAAAGAACAAAGAGTCCATCAAGGCACAGATTATCAAATCAGTGTGAGCTCAGGACTTGATTGGTTTGATGTAAATGCTGAAATTAAATTTGGGAGCAAGATTTTAGGTCTGCCACAACTTCTACAAGCTGTAAGGTCAGGTGGCCGGATGATCGTATTAGACGACGGCTCACTCGGAATTTTACCTGAAGATTGGCTCAATAAACTAGCGCCGTTTATGGGACTAGCAAAATCGACAAACGAGGGATTGAGGCTCAGTAAAGTGCAAGCACTGTTCTTAACCGCTAGCCTTGATGAGAATGTTAAATTTAGCGCTGATCAAAAGTTTAGAAATTTAAAAAATATTCTTTCCGATTTAAAAAATATGACTCCAGTTGAGTCAACACCCAATCTTCAAGGAAATTTACGAGACTATCAAAAGGTTGGACTCGCTTGGCTGCAAACAATTGCTAAACACGAAATCGGCGGCGTTTTAGCCGACGATATGGGGCTCGGTAAGACTATTCAAATTCTGGCTTTACTTGCCAATAAAAAATCAAAGCTTCCAAATTTAGTTTTGGCTCCTAAGAGTTTAATTTTCAATTGGCAAAATGAGGCCGCCAAATTTACCCCTCACCTTAAAGTACTCGTCTATGCCGGCAACGGAAGACAAAACCTGCTCAAACAAATTCATAAATATGATATCATTCTTGCTACCTATCAGACTCTAAGAAATGATATCGAGGCATTTCAAAAGTTGAGTTTTCAATATTTGATTTTGGATGAGGCTCACAATTTGAAGAATGCGCAATCACAAATCACGATGGCAGCAAAGCTCATTTCAGCGGAGAAAAAAATTGCTCTCACCGGAACACCTATTGAAAACTCACTTATGGATCTATTTTCAATATTATCGGTTGTGACCCCCGGTTTGGTGACCGATGCTCAAGCACAACGTTGGGTTCGAGAAGCAGATCCCGAAACCATAGGGCGCCTCGCGCGTGCATTGAGCCCCTTCATTTTGCGAAGAACGAAAGATCAGGTTTTAAAAGACCTTCCGGAAAAAACTGAACAGATTCTTTACTGCGAACTTTCACAACCCGAACGGACCAGGTACAACGAATTAAAAGAATACTATTGGACTCAACTCACTGGCAAAATTGAAGAAAAGGGTTTAGCTAAGTCCAAAATTGAAGTTCTCGAGGCCTTATTACGCCTCAGACAAGCCGCCTGTCATCAAGGGCTATTTGATAAAAAAGTGGTTGACGGATCCTCAGCCAAATTTGAACTCGTCACTGAGCGACTCGAAACTGTTATTCAAGATGGCCACAAAGCGCTCATCTTTTCGCAATTCACAAGCTTACTGGGGCTCTATGCAAAAGAGCTTGAGAAAAAGGGTATCGTCTATGAATATTTAGACGGTAAAACGACCGATCGCGAAGAGCGCGTCTCAAATTTTCAAGCTAATGACAAATGTCAGGTATTTCTTTTAAGTCTAAAAGCCGGCGGAGTCGGTCTTAACTTAACCGCCGCTGATTATGTTTTTATTTTGGATCCGTGGTGGAATCCCGCAGCCGAATCGCAGGCAATCGATCGAACTCACCGTATCGGACAAACAAAAAAGGTTTTCGCCTACAAAGTGATCGCGAAAGACACTGTAGAAGAAAAAATTCTCGCATTACAAGAAAAGAAAAAGAGTCTTGCAAAAGCTGTCATCTCAGCCGATGCAAGCCTCCTCAAAAATTTGAATTTTGAAGACCTTAAAAATTTATTTATTTAAGCGAGGCCAAATGACTTCAAAAATAATATCGCTCAACATTGGTGACCCACAAGCTATGGTGTGGAACGGTAAGTCGATTCATTCGTCGATGCATAAACATCCAGTTGCAGGCCCACTCGTCGTCCATTTTGACCGAATCGAGGGAAATAGCTTTGCAAATCCCAATTTTCATGGAACTCACGATTCGGTCTTATATGCCTACGGCATTCCTTCTGCCCTTAAGTTCATGAAACTCATTGGCGGCACAGAATATGTTGCCGGCGCAACTGGCGAAACCCTGACACTTAATGAATTCGACGAAGCCCAAATTAGCGTCGGCGATATTTTTGAGGTCGGAAGCGTTCTTGCGCAGGCAACTTATCCGAGAATCCCCTGCGGAAAGGTCAATTTTCGTATGCAACACCCTGAAGGCCAAAGGGCTATGCAACTATGTGGAGCGAGCGGCGTATATTTTAGAATCTTGAGAGAGGGAATTATCTCCGCTCATGATACTGTTACACGAGTTGAGAAATCCAAAAATATATTTTTGATTTCTGATCTCTATCATAAAATCGTTTACAACGAAAAATTTACTCCTGATGAGCTACAAACGGCATTGTCGATCGAAGCTTTTCCAAAAAGACTCATCGAAAAATACAGCTAGACTAGAGGCTTGCAAAAAGATCAATTTGATTGCCGTCAGGATCAGATATGCTGGCATATCTCTGCCCCCTGAGCTCGTCCCATGGCTTTCTGATTCCTTTGAGCCTGCGGCAGATATGGCGCTAAATAGCTGATCAAGTGCTTTGGGTGAACTCTGCTTATAGCAAAGCGCGACGCCATTGCCGCGTGTCCTCGACCAGCTGGCTCCATCTGCTTCATGATCGCAATCGAATCAAACAATTATGTTTCTGCGGCTATATGTTTGTAGCGTCGTAGACTGAGCTGATCTAAGTCCTTTAATAAATTCTGCTCGAGGTTTGGAAGCGCTTTGATGTGATATTTTTTCCTGAGATCCTCAAGCGGAGTTTTCCAATTATTTTCCCAATCAAGAGCGAACATCTGTCGCGCTTTCAGCCCCATCGCATAACCTTTCGCAAGATTATCAAAAATCGGTCGCACGATGGCATTCTCTTTAAGAGCTGCCTTAATCAACGCTCCACCAACCATG
The DNA here is from genome assembly GCA_043739525.1 of Bdellovibrionales bacterium. GTDB lineage: Bacteria > Bdellovibrionota > Bdellovibrionia > Bdellovibrionales > JAMPXM01 > JAYTQQ01. The sequence goes on along the minus strand of JAYUEB010000618.1, from coordinate 30 downwards.
AAAGGTGAAAGTGGCGCCTCAGTGAGAGCC
>JAYUEB010000617.1:0-3478 GCA_043739525.1 Bdellovibrionales bacterium | reverse complement strand
AAGCACCGTCAACTGAAGAGCCCGTCAATTCCGGGTTAAAATCAGGTACGCTTGGCAGACGAATCACCTGTTGAGGAATTCGCACGGACAAATCATCACCAATTTTAGCTAACTGAGCACCAAAACTCTTAGAACAGAGATCAAGCTCTTTCCCGTTAGTCAAAGCAATCAATCGCTCAACTCTCACGGGTCCATCCGGAGCGCCATTATCTTTCGCACAAGATCTATCCGCCGTTGGAGATAGAACTCCTACAACCGAAACCTTGTTACGATCTCCGCCTTTTAAGTTAATCAGGTCTTGAGCTAAATTGTCTGGAGAGATATTCACGCGGCCGTCGTCGTCATCACTAATAATGATCACGATCAAATTGGCGTCTGGTCGATAAAAACCTTTATTATCGCCTTTCGCTAATTCCGAAGAAAGTGCTGGCATAATCGGAGTAAAAAGCTCTTCATAAGCCGGACCTGGTTGCTCACCGTAAAGCAAAGTTTTTTTCATGACATCAATATAGTTAGGAGTCGATTTTGTAACAAAATGGGCCCCATCAAGATATTGTTTCGAAGCTGGATCTTTTGGATCAAAGCTAGGGTTTTTAAGAGGGATTAAATGTCCTAAACCAGTATGATCACGAAAGGTTTGGCCATGAACATCCTTATCAAAGTGAACGCTATCCCAAATCGTTACCATACCGAAGTGAAAATCGATTAATTGATTATCTGCAAAACTATGAACGAACCCGTCGATATTGTTCGCGAGATTTTCTTGATGGATCAACATACTTGTTGAGTAGTCGATGACCACTAAGATATCCACTTTTGGAGTGAGATCATAAGTTTTAATCTCTGCAGCAACAGCAGCCGAACCATTCGCCTTAAGAGGAACCGCCAACTTTGGAGAAGTTGGAGCACAGGCAAAGCTTAAAAGGCAAAGTGATAACACCAGCTTTTTTTGAATCATATTTGAGGTACTCATTTTTTATCTCCCGCTTTTGATGCTGTCACTTTTGGCGCTTGTGCAATACAATGCTTTGCACTCACATCAAACTTCGATTCGTCTAGCCATTCTTCTGACTCTTTTGGAAACGTCAGTGTATCGCCAGATCTCGCTTGGGCTTGAGAAAAATCGCCGCCAGCGCTACGCTTTAAACCCATTCGTTGGATGGCTTCAATTTCAATAATGTGCATTTTTTTAATCACGTTTTGAATATCGCCAAGGTCCTGGCTCGCAAATTTGGGAGCAGGAACTTTATGAAGATCTTGAATACGAGGACGAAATCTTTCTTTAAACAATTTGATATCGTCAAAAATGCCTTTGTAATTACAAATTCTCAAATCAGCAATGGCGCCGATAAGATAAGCTTCTGGACCAACAACTTCGCTCAAAGACTGAGATGTTAAAGTATTGTATAAAGACAATGCCTTCTCAAAATCTGTTAAATTGAGTTCTGCCCAAGCGCGTTCTTCCGTTGCCGTCACCCAATACTTTGAAGTCGAAGGAATCTGTTTATAAACTACGATTGATTCATTGAACTTTTTTTCTTGAAATTTCATTCGTCCAAATATCAAGATGGCTTGATTTTTATCTTCGCCAGTAGACTTAGCGATAATTTGATTCAAAAGCTTCTCAGCCTGTGCATCTTGAGACTTCTCAACAAGTGAAGCCGCCGTTTTTAGATCTGATGCGGTCGATGCAAAACTAGTCGCAGCCAAAACTTGACTCGCAACCAGCGCTAAAGCGAACACACCCGATTTTACTTTGCTCATATTTAATTCTGTCATAAAAGCTCCGTCGCCTCTAAAAAAAGTTCCGAACAATTAAAGTAAAATGCCCAATGAAACCTGACCGATCACTAAGTTTTCAGTGCGAACCGCATCTTGGTAAGTCTGATAACGAACTTCAAGATGAGAAGAAAAATGCTGACTCAACCAAAGTGCCAATCCAAGCCCTCCAGCAAACGTGTCTGAGTTTAAACCTGAAGTCGTTTGAGTTTTACCGTAGCCACCAAGAACATAAAGATCAAAATGAGGAACCCATGAATTAAAGAAATTCATTTTACCGTAGACCGGGTACCAAGCAAGAGTTGCGAGTTCCGTGTTTACTGGGCTATCAACAACTGGTACGAGAGCTCCAGTTGTGTTGTCTTGAGCTTGCTGACTAGCCGTTTGATATGCCGATTTACCTTCGGGCGTAAGGTTGTTGATATAATTGTTGTAGCGAAATCCAACGGACAACTTAGGAATAATATGGAAATCCATATAAGCACCAAGGTTTTGCGATTGGAGATAGCTGTCTCCACCACTTGCGTATCCGTAGTTCCCACCGATTTCGAGACGAAGATTACGATCAACCGCTCTTTTTTGAACGATTTGAACGCGATTTTTTGGATCCATCGCTTTAGCTCTTTCGATTAAAGCTGAATCATCTGCTAAAGAATCAAGATCTTTTTCAGTAGCGCTTGCAGCCTGGCTACTTGAAGTCGATTTTGAAGAAGCGAAAACTTGGCCAGAGAGTGACAAAACTGTCAACATTCCAACGAGTGCGAAAATCACTTTGTTAAATTGAGTTGATTTCATATTACTCTCCTACTTCTTTACCGGTTGTTTAGCTGTTGCTGTAACAGGCGCTACTGGTGCGACTGGTGCTGCATCACATGAACTTGCTTTTGAGCTAAGAACGATTTTACGAGTGAGATCAGCTGTCTTCTTATCGTTACCAGTACCATTCACTAAATGAATATGCATTGTGTAACTTCCAGTTGCTTTGCAGCTTGGTGTCCAGCTGATTTTATAAAGACGATCTGGAGAAGCTGTGCCAGTTGCAATAACTGCTTTTGTATCTTTTGCGATTTCTTCAACTTTTGGCTTTCCGTTTGAATCACTCAAAAAGTTTGAAAAAGAAACTTGGGGAGTTTGGATCTCGCCACGTCCGTTTGGAGTTTTCACTTCAAAATTCATTGTGAAAGGCTGACCCGCTACCGCGTTGTTTGAGCCAATTGTTCCATCTGGATCACCATCAAAATAAGCTACTGGTGGCTGATTTACGAACTGTACACGCGTACATTGATCAACTGAGGCCGATTGCAAATTTGAAATCTTGCTAGTTGCTATTGCAGAAAAACAAAGATTAACGATGGTTGCATTTGTGTCTGGCTTCTTTGCATTGTACTCATTTGGCGGAAGAGGCAGAGTCTGACCTTTTAAATTCATTGTGTAACTAAATGTAAATACACCTGAAGCATCTGGACCCGTAACAAGAGGTTGGTTAGGAGTGACTTTGCCTGCCCAATCAAATTTATGATCTTCATTATTACGTCCACCTTTATATGAAACCACCTGAAGATCAGGTTGATTGACACCAGAGTGAGCCGCATCTTGAACCTTAATTTGAACAACTTGATCAACACCTTCGTTAATCACTTGTGGAATATCGATTCCAACAACTTTTGGTCTGACTTGAGTTTGCTCAACAACGATCTGA
>JAYUEB010000616.1:0-3480 GCA_043739525.1 Bdellovibrionales bacterium | reverse complement strand
TTAAGTTATAATGCACCGCGTCCGATACATCAGATGACTGCTGAAATCTTTCTTCTCATTTGCCTGGAAACGGGCTCAAGCATTTGAGACAAAAAAATGATCGTCTGTGGGCTACTTCTCTTCCTTTAAGAGAGAGGGTGTCCAATGGGTTTACGTATAGGTACCAATGTTGCCTCCATAGCTGCGCAAAGGCAGTTAGGCAACGCGCAAAAAATAACTGACCATTCTATGCAAGCTTTAGCTTCGGGCTCACGAATTGTGACGGCCGGAGACGATGCCGCCGGCTTTGCCATTAGCGAAGTTTTGCGCGGACAAGCCTCAAGTTTGAAACAAGCAAAAAATAATGCCGAAGGTGCCAAGGGACTCATCCAAGTCGCTGAAGGCGGATTGAACGAACAAAATAATATTCTGATTCGTTTGCGCGAGCTCGCGATTCAAGCCGCGAGTGATTCTGTAAACGATGACGAGCGCGAATATCTCAATACCGAATTTACCGGTTTAACAAGTGAAGTTGATCGCATCGCGAAGACGACAACATTCGGGCAGAAAAAACTTCTTCAAGGTGATAGCACTGAATACGAATTTCATCTCGGAACTCAAAACGGTGATCAGGATATTATTCGTTATAAGATGGATGCCGATACCACGGCATCTTCTCTTGGAGTTTCTGGTCTCACGATTTCTGATCGCAGTGATGCGAAAAGTAATTTGTCTGATATCGACAATGCTATTAATAAAATTTCAAAAACTAGGGCGGGCTTCGGGGCAATTCAAAGTCGTCTTGAAATTGCCGGTAATAACCTTGATCAACAATACGAAAATATCACTGCAGCTCGAGGAAGAATCGTCGATACAGACGTTGCATATGAAACTTCTGAACTTGCTCGAGGACAAATATTAAAAGAGTTTGGAGTTTCAGTATTGGCACAGGCGAACCAAGAGCCACAAAAAGCTTTGAAACTTCTGTGACGTGTTTTGTGCGCGTACAGGCCTTTAGATCAGAGTTTTGGTAAAGTCTTGAATTCAAAATCAGAAGCTCCTACTCTTTAAGTCACATTATCTATGTAGACAAAAAGAGGCTCATTGTGAAAAATATTATTTTAGGATTTTCATTTCTTATTTTATCTTCTCGGGCTTTTTCTCAAACAAACATAGAATGCAAAGTGTCCGCTCAACTCCAATTTAGCGTCGCATTTGATCCTGTTAAGAAAACGTTTCAAGTTGTTGAAATACAAAATGGTACGGAATCAGATTTTTCCGGATTCGCCTTGGTACCTTATAATAAAGATGAAATCAAAGGTAGCGATGAGATTTTAGCCTTAGCAAAAATTGCAAACGTCGATCCAAATCTAATTAACTCTGGAAACTTTTATTTTATGGCGATAGCTAAAGATGATACTTCCGAAGGTCTTTTCGAATTCGTTGATGCGAATGGAAAAAGCTTGGGTGTCGCTGCCTACCTTGAAAATGTCGGCCACGCCTGCCTTTGAAAAGACGAGAGAGATTTCTCTGGCTGAGTGCAGGCCCTTAGCCTTGACATGAGTGTTTTGAATAAATTCTTGAATAAGAAAACGGAAGCTCCTATTCTTTAAGTCTCAACGTAGACAAAGAGAGGCATATTGTGAAAAACATCATTTTATCAATTTCATTTCTCGGTTTTTCTTCCGAGTCTTTTTCTCAAACGAGTGTCGACTGCAAGGTCTCAGGACAACTTTTTTACAGCGCTGTTTATGATTCTGCAAAAGACTCCATTCAGGTGACTGAAACTCAAAATGGTACCCAAACAAATTTTCCTGGGGTTTTGTTTCAGCAGGCTAATAAAGCGGCCATTAACAATAGTAGCGTGCTTCTAGATTTAGCTAAAGCTGCGAATGTTGATATCAATCTCGTGAATTCTTTAAATATATTTGGCCTCTCGGCTGCCGATGCTGACCATATAGTCGCAGTTTATAATTTCATCGATGTAAATGGAATGAGCCTTGGATCCTCAATTGCCATAAACGGCAAATCTCAAGCCTGTCTCTAAAAGTACCTCGTAACATTTCGCAATGCGACGCAGCAACTGGACCTTTATCCAGTTTTCTGAAATATTTTTTTCTTCGATTAAGCTAAGAGTTTAAGCGAGAAGATGCGTCGCGTCCAAACCTAGACTAGACCAAAGGCTAAAGTTCCTAGACCAAGGTCCGATCAGTTGTGTGAACACGGTTGGACAGTCTCCGAAGAAAGTATTTCAGCAGTCACTGTAAATACCCCTCTTCTCAGATGGTCTCCTCCTTCAAGTAGCAGTCACTGCTTGAGGGAGAAGACTCGTCTCCAGCCCAGCACTCAAGAGAGTGCAAATTAGCGTAGTTTTAAAATTTTATGTTTTTAAATTACTTTGCAGGGACGAAGTATGCGCCTTGTTCATGGGGAACAAATGCGTGTGCGTTGTGGGCAAGAATGGATTCGATTTTTTGTAGGGGGCTACCATGGGCTTAAGAATATCGACGAATCTCGCATCCATCGATGCGCAGAGAAACTTAGGAGTGCAACAGAAGAGAAATCAACATGCACTCGCTGCTTTGTCTTCAGGTAACAGAATCGTGTCAGCATCAGACGATGCGGCAGGATTAGCGATCTCAGAGAATATCCGAGGTCAAACTCGAGGTATCGCACAAGCGAGATCAAACTCTAACAACGCAATTTCACTCGTGCAAGTGAGTGAAGGTGGTCTCAATGAGATCAGTAATATCTTGATCAGATTGCGAGAGTTGGGAGTGCAAGCAGCATCCGATAACATCGGAGATACTGAGCGCGGCTTCTTGAATCAAGAGGTTAAGCAGCTCACTGCAGAGTCCGATCGTATCGCAAAAACGACACGATTTGGTGACAGAATTTTATTAAATGGTTCCGGCGAACAACTTGAGTTCCAAGTGGGAGCTTTTGCTGGAGAAGAAAACGTAATTAAATACAATATGAACGCAGATGCGACCAACAGCACATTGGGAATCGGCGGCTTGAACGTTGAATCCAAAGGTGACGCGAGAGATGCTCTCGGAATGGTCGATGATGCTTTAACTAAAGTTGGTAAAATGCGCGCTGACTTTGGTGCGGTACAAAGTCGATTGAATACAACAACTTCAAACTTGGACATTCAATTTGAAAACTTGTCAGCTGCCAACTCACGATTGAAAGATGCCGACGTTGCGTTCGAAAGCGCCGAGTTGTCATCTTCAAGCATCTTGCAACAAGCTGCGATTTCGGTAATGGCACAAGCCAATGCCTCTCCGCAGTCCGCTCTTAAATTGTTATAAAAGATCACGTTGGAATGAGAGTGGCGTGAGCCTCTCTCTCTTAAGATCTTTCACTTATTATTATTTTTAAGTTCAGTTTTTGTTTTAGTTATTAGAATTTGGAGTAGTAGCCCACAGACTCTACTCTTAAGCCCGCCCTAGGGGGATTCTCTCCCTAGGGTATTTTTGGGGTGATACGGGCATTTTT
>JAYUEB010000615.1:0-10465 GCA_043739525.1 Bdellovibrionales bacterium | reverse complement strand
TTTTTCTTCACTAGGGTCGGACTCATCGAACTTAAGGGTCGCTTGTTCGGAGCGACAATGTTGGGTTCGCCCTGAATCAGTCCAAACATATTGGCCTTACCTGGGTGAATATTAAAATCATCCATCTCGTTATTGAGGGCGATACCAAAGCGATCAGTCGCAAGACCCGTACCCCAAATTCCGTTCAAGGTAATGGTCATTGCAACGGCATTTCCGTGAATGTCGAGAACGCTCAGGTGGGTCGTCTCGGCTTTTTCATGAGAGGTCGTATTCTCACCATTTTTAGTAGAGAGTTTCGCGATCTGTTCTTCAAAGTTTTTCGGATTTTCAGTTACAAGATGAGCGACTTTATCGAGGTACGCATCCGACAATAAATACTCGGTCGGATTTTTGACAAAATCAGGATCACCAAAAAAATTACGAGAGTAGAAGGCTGCTTTTAAGACACGAGCGAGACCAATGAGCTCCTCTTGGCTTAGATATTTTTGCTTTTTGAGCTCAAGCTTTTCAGCAAGTTTCAGTGCTGTAGCCACAACAACGCCCCCGCTGCTTGGTGGTGGCATCATATCCATATCGTAGCCCATCACATGCACATGAAGGGGCTCGAGCCATCTCTCGCGATATTTTTTTAAATCTTCAAGAGACATCACGCCTTCAGTTTCAGCAACTGTTTTAATGATGTCTTTTGCGACTTCGCCTTCGTATATGGCTTTCGGTCCATCTTTTGAAAACTTCTCTAAGACTTGAGCCATGCCTGGCTGTTTCAGCAGATCATTTGGCAAATACATGTGGCCATCTTTTTTAAAGAAGGCTTTTTTAGCGCCCACATTAAAATGCGACTGAGCTCTCTGTGTATTTGCAACCCATTCTCCACTTACCAAAAAACCTTCGCGCGCAAGTTTAATTGGATGAACAAATAATTGCTTCCATTTTAATTTGCCGTATTTTTTATGAAGCGCCCACAAACCCATCGGAATGCCAGGAACACCGACGGCTTTTCCACCACGAATAGATGAATCGACGGCGACATCCTTGAAAATTTCAGGAGTGGCAGCTCCGGGTGCTGCTTCTCTAAAATCAAGGGCTTCGGATTTATTATCGATACTGACAAGAGCAAAGCCACCACCACCGAATGAAGCGTAGTAAGGGCTCGTCACGCTTAAAGTGAGTGCCGTTGCAACTGCGACATCAACTACATTTCCGCCTTTTTCAAAAATCTCTTTTCCGACTTGCACGGCGTATTCGCTCGGAGCCGAAATCATGATTTTTTGTGCGGACGAAGGCGCCGCAATCGCAGGAGTCGAAAATAATAAAAGACTTAGAAACAGCTTTTTCATCTAAAATTTTTTCTTTACTTGAGTTTGAAATCCTAAACCGCGAATCATTTGCTGGTAAGAAGCCGCAGTGATTCCCTCTCCATTGAGGTAATAACTTGATTGAGGTTGACCGCCCTGGCCAGTCTTTGTCATTTGCTGCAGCAAAACTTTATAATTGCTAAATTGAAATTCGTTATCTTCTTCAATTTGTGATGACGTCACTCGTCCCATGATCGAATGCGATTGCGCATTGATGGTCTGAATACTCGTGACGTGACCTCGGGTGCCTGAAGTCATTTCGCCATTTCCTTGGTATTTAAAGTCACGAATCAATTCATTTCCGTTATTGGTTAGCGTTGTCACTCCTGAACCATTTGTCGTACGTGAGGTGACATTGTTAGTGACCTTTAAGTTCGCGTCGAGTACTTCCGAAACCAAACTCATACCAATTGTTTCGGAGCCTCCTTGATTATTCGTCGAAATTGAGTAATTGACTTGCACCGGACATGCTTGCCCAGTGACATTTACCACTTGGCCAGAATCTGCGGTCGAAAAATTGCATTTCGAGTTCGAAGCCCTAAGCACATTTGCTAAATTGACAGTTTTTGCATCATCACTCTTTATCGCGCTACCTGTATGCAAAGAATTCCATGCGAGGCTCACCGCCTCGTCTACTCGAGCCGAATCCTGCATGAATGAACTAAAATCTTTTTGTTGAAAAGTATTTATTTTACTGACCTGTTTGCCTTCGTGATCGTATCCCGCATTTTTTTGAGGAGGAGTCATGTTATCAATTTTGAGTGATTTGCCACATGATAGCCCAAGCACAGAAACTAAAATGCCAGTCAAAATTGTCGATTTCATTTTTTGAATTCTCCTCGGCTGCAATTGATTTCGAATAGCACAGCATTGAGCTCGGGAAAGTGTCAAACAGCTGCGCGGCAGATTTTATGATTGCAAAGATTTTGGTTCAATGCGAGCTTGTTAACGGTATGCAAAAAGCACTTTTAGTTGGCGTCCAACTTCCGAAAACCACAAATGAAGAAAATGCGGCATCCCTTGTCGAATTGGGTCGCCTTGTTACCACGCTCGGCTACGACGTCATCGGGCAAATGTCACAAAGAAGATCTTCACAAAAAGGCGCCACCGTATTAGGCGACGGCCGACTGAAAACTCTAGCGGAATGGACCGGCGGCACGGGCGTTGTTGCCTCGACGGTCGTTCACAAAAAATCGAAGGCAGCCCTCAAATTTGAAAAAAATCTTGAGTCTTCTGAAGATGACGAAGACGTTTTTGGTGAAGTTCATTCCGACGCAGATCCCGAGGACGATTCAGATGAAACACAAATGCCTACTCCAAAAGAAAAGGCAGACATTGTCGTTTTCGACTGCGATCTCTCGCCTTCTCAGCTTCGAAATCTTGAAAGCGCAACGGGAGTTCAAGTTTTAGATCGTACCGGCGTCATCATCGAGATCTTCTCGAGACACGCTCGCACACGATCTGCGCGTTTACAGGTTGAAATCGCTCGTCTCACCTATGTTGCTCCTCGCTTGCGCGAAACTGGTGGTGGTGGGGATCGAGGTGGCGGCGGAGTTGGCGCAAAAGGTTCAGGCGAAACGACCCTTGAGCTCGAGAAAAGACATATTCGCGACCGAATCAAAGAACTTAAAATCGAACTCGACTCGATCGACAACGAACACCTCGTCAGGCGGGCAAGACGTAGCCAAGAGTGCTCAGTTGCCCTCGTTGGCTATACAAATGCTGGCAAATCCTCTCTCATGCGAGCCATGACCGGAAGCGAAGTTTTAGTAGCAGACAAACTTTTTGCAACTCTCGACACAACCGTGCGACCACTTTATCCCGAGGCAAAACCCAATATTCTTCTGTCTGACACCGTTGGGTTTATTAAAAAATTACCTCACGATCTGGTCGCCTCATTTAAATCGACACTTGATGAAGCTCTCAATGCCTCGCTCCTGCTCTTTGTTGTCGACGCAGCCGATGTGACGTTTCGCTCTCAACTTGAGGTAACCAAACAAGTTTTGGCCGAAGTCGGCGCCGCCGAGATTCCAAGTCTCCTCGTTCTCAATAAGCGAGATCGCCTTTCACCTGAGGAAACAGCGAAGTTAAAAAACGAATTCCCGGATGCCGTCATGATTTCAACTCGCTTTACAGCCGATCTCAAAATGCTGAGAGAAAAGCTTCTTTCGTACTTTGAAGGAGATATGGTCGACGTCGATCTTTTTATCCCCTATACGACACCCGCTGCCATTGGCGAGATTAGATCACGCATGCGGGTTCTCTCTGAGAGTTACAACGAAAAGGGCACGACCTTCAAAGTGCGGGCTCTGCAAGAAAGCCTTGATTACATAAAAAGAAAATTTGAACTCTAGTACGACTTCATATAATCGGGCATTTATTACCTATTTTTACCCTCACCATTGCGAAGCCTCCGCGATCTATGTATATTGGCCGCTATGTCAGAACAAAAGTTTTCAGATCTCGGTCTCTCAGAGCCTATTCAAAAAGCCCTCATCGATGCAGGTTATACGATCCCAACTCCGATTCAGTTGGCGGCGATCCCTCCCCTGTTAGAGGGACGCGACCTACTCGGCTGCGCACAAACCGGTACAGGAAAAACGGCAGCCTTTGCTCTTCCGATACTCGATCGTCTTGCAAAATCGGATAAACGGCTCGTTTCACGTCATGCAAAAGTTTTGATTCTGACTCCAACTCGCGAACTGGCAATTCAAATTCATGAAAGCTTTAAGACTTACGGTCGCTATTTACGTTTGAAATACGCAGTCGTTTATGGCGGAGTTGGACAAGCTCCGCAAGTTAAGAGCGTCTCTCAAGGGGTTGATGTCTTAGTTGCGACTCCGGGACGCTTGATTGATTTGATCGAACAACGTTACATCAATCTGAGTCAGCTCGAAGTTTTTGTATTAGATGAAGCCGATCGCATGCTCGACATGGGATTTATTCACGCAATTCGCCGAGTGATCGGAATGCTCCCTCGCAAAAGACATAATTTGTTTTTCTCAGCTACTATGCCGCCAGATATACAAAAGCTTGCTTCCACTATGTTAATTGATCCAGTTAAAGTTGAAGTCACATCTGCTTCTTCAACCGTTGAGCGCATTGAGCAGTCCGTGATGTTTGTTGATCGTAATCGCAAAAGCGATCTTTTAAGACACGTCCTAAAAGATAAAAGTCTCCGACGAGTCATCGTATTTACTCGCACAAAACATGGCGCAAACAAAGTGGTTGATACACTCGAGAAAAATCAAATTTCTTCAGCAGCTATTCATGGCAATAAATCTCAAACGGCTCGTCAACGTGCACTTGAAGATTTTAGAAGTGGTCAAGTCCGCGTCCTCGTTGCAACCGACATCGCCGCTCGGGGTATCGACATCGATGGCATCACTCACGTTATTAATTACGAAGTTCCAAATATCTCTGAGAGCTATGTGCATCGCATTGGACGTACCGCGCGCGCCGGCGCTGACGGAATTGCGATTTCATTTTGCGATCTCGAAGAACGTGCGTTCTTAAAAGACATCGAAAAATTAATCGGGCTCAAGCTCCCGGTCATCCTGGATCAGCCGTACCATTCGCTAGCAGTCGCGAATGGCAATGTACAATCAAAGGGCAAAGCGAAAGCAGCTCTTGAGAATTCGCAAAATCGCAGACGCCCACCTGGTGGCCGAAACAACAATAACAAACGTAGACACCAATCCCCACAGACCCAAAATCGTTCTAAATAGAGTGATAAGCCTATTTTTTAGAGGCTTATCAAAAGAACGCGCCTAAAGCCTATCGAGTCAAATTAATGATGCGAATTCTTCGTATCTGTAATTATTTCAAAAAATCATTTGTTTTTGAAAAGAAAAGTCTGGTAGGAGATTGTCCACTCACTTTAAAAGTGCCAATTTGAAACCACTTTAAAAGCTAAACAAATCTAAGGGGGATTTTAGTGAAAAATATCGTTTTAACAGCAATCGCAGGCCTGGCGCTCGTTTTAGTGGCTCAACAAACTCTCGCACAATCAGTTCCTACTTGTATTGATCACACCGACAGCCAAAAAGTGCCAATCATGATGAATGTTGACCAATCGAATCCAGCCTATTCAACTATGAATCCACAAAACAACAAGCCTGAAATTTTTATAAATGTTCCAATGCTTCAACGCCTAGGCATTGATTCTTCTCCTTACACTCTTACTTTCATCGTTGAGCATGAGTGTGGACACGTCAACCTCGGTCATTTGACAATGGGCCTAGTTAACCGCAAAAAAACAAATGCCGAAGAATTGGCAGCGGATTGCTACGCAGCTCACGCTGTTAAAGCAATGGGCTTCTCTCCCGATAATCTTCATGCTGTTTTGATAGACGTTGATAAATTGCCAAAAGATCCAGATCATCCAGCTGGAACTGTTCGTGCGGCGAACATCGTTAAGTGCTTTACTGGTCAGCGCTAGGAAGTACCTCGTAGCATTTCGCAATTCAGCGCATTAAATGACGGAGCCTTTGGCTCCGTTTTTTTTCTCAATGCCAGCGGCTGGCAAACAGATAACTGATAGCCGAAACTGACACTGCCGACCGATGACTGCTGCGGCTGCCTGAAATTATCTATTTTCTATGGATTTTATATGTTATAGTCTGCATCTATGCCGTCTCTCACTCAGTTAAAATACGCCGTTGCCCTTGATCAGTTTCGCCATTTTGGTCGTGCAGCTGAATCCTGTAATGTCTCGCAACCTACTTTGAGCGCCCAACTTCATAAACTTGAAGAAGAGTTAGGTGTGGTTTTGTTTGATCGCGACAAGCAGCCTATCTTACCAACTGCGGAAGGCAAGAACTTCATCGATCAAGCAAAAGTGATTGTAATTGAATGTCGTCGCCTTGAACAAATGGCCAAACTCAACGCAAGCGAACCTGCTGGCGAGTTTAAGCTTGGAGTGATCCCAACTGTCGCCCCTTACTTAATGCCTATTTTACTTGGGAACTTCGTCAATAAATATCCCAACATCGAAGTTTCAATTGAAGAAATGACGACAGAAAAAATCATTGAAAATTTAGATCGAGATATGATTGATGCCGGAATCCTGGCAACACCTCTCAAACTTCAACGTATTGCTGAAGATCCTTTGTTTTACGAGCCATTTTATCTTTTTGTCAGCGAAGGACATCCCTTAGCAAAGCTTTCAAAAGTTTCTGAAAATATGCTGAACGCAAACGAAGTTTGGTTGCTCTCGGATGAGAATTGTTTTCGCAATCAAGTAATCGATGTTTGCAGTGAAAAAGGTAAAAAAATAAAATTAGGTCATCTTGAATTGAAAGCGAGCCATCTCGAGACTTTGATCGAGCTCGTTGCTAGCGGTCAAGGCTACACCTTACTTCCGCAAATGGCTGCCGACCGCGTTCGTAATCGAAGAATTTCTGGTCATATTTTAGAGTTTACTAGGCCGGCTCCCGCACGCGAAATTAGTCTTGTTCATCGCAGAGGACCTCTTAAACAGACGACCCTCCGAGCACTTAAAGAGAGCATCCTGAATGGAGTGCCAAAAGACTTTGCACGTGAGCGTTCGCGGGCCATGCATATCGTCGGAATTAATTAGTTTCGTCTATAATCTATAGAAACAATCCATTAGCTCTATTGAATCTCTTGGTTCATAATCGAAAGCGAATTGAGAATAGCTATTTATCAACCACAAACAAGGAGAGCTTTATGGCTAAATCATTAAAGGGTACAAAAACCCATGGAAACTTGAAAGACGCCTTCGCAGGTGAGTCGCAAGCAAATCGCCGCTATCTTTATTTCGCAAAAGTAGCAGACGTAGAAGGCTATTCTGAAATCGCGAGTAATTTCAGAGAAACAGCTGAAGGCGAAACAGGACATGCGCACGGTCACCTCGATTACTTAAAACAAGTGGGTGATCCTGCGACTGGCCTTCCAATGGGAGACACAGCTTTGAATCTCAAAGCTTCTGTTGAAGGCGAAACTCATGAATATACGGACATGTATCCAGGAATGGCAAAAACAGCTCGCGAAGAAGGCTTCAACGAAATCGCCGACTGGTTTGAGACTCTTGCAAAAGCTGAGAAATCTCATGCAGGTCGTTTCACACAAATGTTGAAATCGATTTCTTAATTTAGGCGGACAACATGGCAGATGAAACGCACAAAAGAATTTCTTATCAACCGACTGATGGTCTCAGTTATGATCCAACGGATCCGAAATACTGGGATGAATCAGCCTTAGATAAAGAAGTCACTCGTGCGTTTGAACTCTGCCATGGTTGTCGAATGTGTTTTAAGTACTGCGACTCGTTTCCAAGCCTTTTTGAGTTTATTGATAAAAATCACGATGGTGACGTGAACAAAGTCACCAAGCAAGAAACTCACAAAGTCATGGACGCCTGCTTTCAATGTAAGCTCTGTGAAGTTCAGTGCCCTTACACTCCTCGTGACAAACATGAATACCAATTGGATTTTCCAAAACTTGTTCATCGCTACAAAGCCCAAGAAGCAAAGAAAAATGGCCTTGGTCTTCGCGAAAAAGTTTTAGGAAACCCAGATGCAGCTGGATCTCTCGCACGCGCAAGCTTGGGAATGGCCAATGTCATGAATCGTGTCGCTGCTCACCGCTGGTTCTTAGAAAAAATTGTCGGAATTCATCGTGACAAACTTTTACCTGACTTCTCTTCATCGACATTCGAAAAGTGGGCTTCGGACCAAGGTTTAATTAAAGAAGATAAAAATTGCGAAGTGGTTTTGTTTCAAACTTGTTATGTTCAAAACAACGAACCCGAAATTGGCCGAGACACAGTCGATGTGATGCAAAAGAATTCAGTAAATTTACAATGCGAAAAAGGTCTTGAGTGTTGCGGGATGCCTCGCTGGGAATCCGGCGATATCGAGAATACGCAAAAACAAGCAAGACATAATATCGACAAACTTCTTCCGTTTGTTGAGGCTGGCGCAAAAGTTGTTGCGATCAATCCAACTTGCTCAATGATGCTTCGAAAAGAATATCCCGATTTAGTTGCTCTTAAAGATCGCGAGCGAGCAAAAAAATTAGCAGCAGCTGTGATGGATCCGAGCGAATATCTCTGGTCGATTCGAAATGAGTCACGCTTTAACACTGATTTCAAATCAACACCGGGTGCGAACGTCGGATACCATGCTCCCTGCCATTTGAGAGCTCAAGCCATTGGTTTTAAAGGGCGCGACCTACTTCGTAAGATTCCGGGTGTGGTGCCAAAAACGGTGACGGAATGCTGCGGCCATGATGGAACCTATGCCATGAAGACAGAGGGCTTTGAACCTTCTATTCGAGTGGGTCAAAAAGCCTTTGATGGAATGAAAGATTCAGAGTCCCAAATCTGGTCAACCGACTGTCCACTTGCGGCTATTCAATTTCAACAACATGCAGGTGTTAAGCCCATGCATCCTATGACGATTCTTTCAAGGGCTTACCGTGAAGACGGTTTTTCTGAAAAAATTGTAATGGAGAAATCAGATGAAAAAAGTAACTAGAAACGAAGTGAAACCTTTAAAAGAGTATGAAGCTGCCCGTGAAACTTATCGCGCTCAGATTATGAAAATTAAAGATGAACGTCGTGTTCAAATAAAACCTTATCTCACTTTTCTATTTGAGAACCACGATACGATGCTTTACCAGATCCAAGAAATGGCACGTACCGAGCGCATGGAAGGCGACAAAGAAATTAATCACGAGATCGAAACTTACAATGAACTCATCGGCGAACGCGGAGAACTTGGTTGTACTCTCATGATCGAAATTGAAAATGCCGAAGAACGCACAATCAAACTCGCTCAATGGTTAGACCTTCTTCCACATCTTTATTTACTCACTGATAGGGGGACTAAAGTGGCGCCCTTGTTTGATGATCGCCAAATTGGTGAAACTCGCATCAGTTCGGTTCACTATTTGAAATTTAAGTTAGGTGATCAAGTGCCAGTGAAAATTGGCTCGAGTCATCCAGGCTTAAAAGCTGAGGTGGCGCTCAGTCCTGTACAGACGGCTGCTCTGTGCAAAGACCTTATGACCTAACTCCACGCGCCTGCAAGGTACGCTGTAATTTCAATTGATACAAATCAGTGAGTGCGCGCTCGACCTCGGCGCCTTCAATCGCACCAAATGCGACGGCGATGGCTTCGAGAGTGGCCATTCCACCTTCGACATGCTCTTTTCTTAAAAACTGAGTAGCCTTATTTAAAGTTGTCACCCGTACCCTCGGAACAGATTTAAGCTCTTGATGTCGAATATGGACTTTTCCGGCTTGTCGCCAATTTCCGTCAGGGACAATGAGGCGAATTGGTTTAGTAAAATTTTTTACAAAATCATTTGTAAGTAGAGTCGAATCCTCACTCGGATACAAAAACAAACTTTGATAATCCGAACTTATGAGGTCCGAAAGATCGGTTGCTTCTTCTTGCTCAAGGCCTCGAATACGTAGCTCGCTATTGGTGAGTGCTGTCACGGCTAGACGACCTGTATTACTTGTTCGCTTGAGCTCTTTGTAATGAACGACCAGGCTCAACCTCGTTTTAACAGACAACTTTGGAATCTGATCACAAATGCAAAAATCCTTATGTAAAAAACAAACCTGACATGGATCTTTCGTTTTTCTCTGACGTATGTTCATTTTTGAAGCCCCAGCTTGTCTATCAAGATTGCAAAATTAGCTTCAAGCGGAGCCTGCACTTCAATTTTTTGTTTTGAAATCGGATGCGTAAACGCAAGACTCGTACATGCAAGTAGCAATCTATGTGAATCAAAATGAGTTCTAAAAAACTGATTGTGAACTCCTGAGCCGTAGTTCACGTCTCCAATAATCGGATGGGAAAGATGTTTCAGGTGACGTCTAATCTGATGCTTGCGTCCGGTGAGCGGGATGGATTCAATGAGAGAATAACGACTCGTCGAATAGCGATCCACGGCCTCATTAATCTCACAAGATGAAATTTTTCTGAATAGGGTTTTTGCCGTTTGGGCAGCTTTATTTGCCTGAGCTCTTGAGTCTGTTTTGCGATCGTGAATCTCTTTAAGGGGATAATCAACCTCAACCTGTTCAGGCATCAATCCCCGCACGATTGCCAGATACTTTTTTTGAACGCGGC
>JAYUEB010000614.1:0-10477 GCA_043739525.1 Bdellovibrionales bacterium | reverse complement strand
ATGGCATGGCTTACTTCAAACACTTCTTGGGTCCTGTGATTTGGGTTGCTTGGTTGATTTTGCCACTCGAGCTTATTTCTCACTTAGTACGTCCGATGAGCTTGGGTCTTCGTCTCAGCGGAAATATGAATGGTGACCACGCTGTATTGAGCATTTTCTTAAAGCTCGTACCATTTGGCGTACCGGTGATTTTTTATTTCTTGGGTTTATTCGTCTGCTTGGTTCAGTCGTTGGTATTTACTTTACTCACGATGGTTTATCTCATGATGGCCACAGCGGAAGATCATTAATTTTAGGTTTTTTATTAAAGAACGAGAAAACTCGTCTTGTTGCCCTGTCTGATTTTTTTGTGCAAAGAGTGACCCTTCGAGAGACTTTGCAAGCTCAGAAAAAGTTAAAGAGTGAAGGCGCACGCAGAGATTTTCTTAAAACACAAAATGAACACTTAAAAAGGAGAAGTTCATGACAAAGAAAATTATGTTAGCTCTCGGCGCGATCTTTATGGCAGTTCCGGCTCTTGCTGAAGAAGCTGCAAAAGCTCCGCTTGTAACTGGCGAAGCAGCAGGTCTTGTTGCAATCGCCGTTGGTCTTTGCTTGGGTGCAGCTGCATTCGGCGGATCACTCGGTCAAGGTAAAGCAGCTGCTTCAGCTCTTGAAGGCGTTGCTCGTAACCCAGCGGCTTCTGGTAAACTCCTCGTTCCTCTTATCTTGAGCTTGGCGTTCATCGAGTCTCTTACAATTTACGCGCTTGTTATCGCGATCAAATTGCTCGATAAGTTTTAGTAAGGTCCTAAAAATTTTTGATTTTTATAAAGGGAGTCTTTGAACTCCCTTTTTTATTAGTGAGTCATCGCCTTTAAGAACTTTCCAGTTTCAGACTTTGCGACCTTTGCGATTTGCTCTGGTGTTCCGGTTGCAACAATTTCTCCGCCTTTGTCGCCACCATCGGGTCCCAGATCAACAACGTAGTCCGTTGACTTCACCATATCGAGATTGTGTTCAATCACGAGTACGGTATTTCCTTGATCGACGAGCTCTTGTAAAAGCTCTATCAACTTAGCGATGTCGGCAAAGTGTAGGCCAGTTGTTGGTTCATCTAAAATGTAGAGCGTTTTGCCCGTGGATCGTTTTGAAAGCTCTTTGCTGAGCTTCACACGCTGAGCCTCGCCTCCTGAGAGAGTTGTGGAGCTTTGGCCGAGTCCCATGTAATCAAGGCCCACTTTGTGAAGTGTTTCGAGCTTACGTTTGATATTCGCATGATTTTGAAAAAACCCGAGAGCTTCAGCAACATCCATATTGAGAATGTCAGCGATGCTTTTGTCGCGATATTTTACTGCGAGAGTCTCTTTATTGTATCTTTGACCATTGCAAGTATCACAATGAACAAAGACGTCGGACATAAAATGCATTTCAACTTTGATTTGTCCGCCACCCTGGCAAGCTTCGCAACGACCACCCTTAACGTTAAAGCTAAAGCGTCCCGGAGCATAACCACGGATTTTACTCTCAGGCAAATTTGCAAATAAATCTCGAATCAGAGGAAAGAGTCCAACGTAAGTTGCAGGTGTCGATCTTGGCGTTCGCCCAATCGGATTTTGATTGATGTCGATGACCTTATCTAGATGTTCTAAGCCGGTAATTTTTTTATAAGGAGAGATATGCCAATTTGATCCATAAAAATGATTGGCGAGAATTCGGTAAAGGGTATCCATAATTAAAGTACTCTTGCCGCTTCCGGAAACGCCAGTAATGGAAGTAAACGTACCAAGTGGAATTTTAATGCCAACGTCTTTTAAATTATTTCCGGTTGCACCCGAAAGCTCTAAGAAAGTTCCGTTGCCCGGTCTGCGGTTTTTTGGCGTTTCAATTTTTTTTCTTCCTGATAAAAACTGACCTGTAATGCTATCGGGAGCATTCGAAATATCTTCTGGTGTCCCTTCGGCCATCAGGGAGCCACCGAGGATCCCTGCACGCGGGCCAAGATCGATAACATGATCAGCAGAGCGAATGGTGTCTTCATCATGTTCGACCATAAGAATCGTGTTTCCGAGCTCACGAATATCTCTTAAAATATCAAGCAATCGATGGTGGTCTCGAGGATGTAAACCAATACTCGGTTCATCTAGAACGTACAAGACACCAATGAGTGAAGATCCCACTTGAGTAGCAAGACGAATGCGCTGAGATTCTCCTCCTGAGAGAGTTCGTGTTGGCCGATCAAGACTCAGATATCCAGTTCCGACACGTATTAAATAATTTAATCGAGAATCAATTTGCTTTAAGATTTTCTCGGCGATGATGTTCGTGCGCGGATTAAAGTCGGCATGTTTGAGGAGATTTTGTAATGCGGTCGCCGAAAGATGTGCGAGTTCAGTAATATTTTTTTTGCCGATCAAAACATTGCGAGGCTCAAGACGCAATCGCGATCCCTTACAATCAGGACAAACCGAAATCGCAAGTTGATCAATTTCACCTTCTTCGTCAGATTCAGATTTTGCCTTCACCTTATCGGCGACTCGATACTTGACGTTGTAAACGCTTCGGGATTGCTCGCCACTTTCCCAGGTATACTCCTCGAACTCTTCGATATCGACAGTGCCGAGGCCGTGGCAAGTCACACAGGCGCCGCGCGGATTATTGAATGAGAAAAAGCGCGGCTCAATATCCGGAAAACCAAATTGGCAAATTGGGCAAGCGGAATGAATCGAATAGTTGCGGCGCTCACCATCAAATGTCTCAACGACGACACGTCCACTGCTGAGCAAAATACTTTGATGGACACTCTCGGCAAGTCTGGCGCGCATATCTGGCTTTGCAATTAACTTATCGATGACCAGATCAATATTATGAGATTTTGTTTTTTGAAGTTTTTTAGCTTCGCTAAGTTCAACGAAGGAGCCGTCAATTTTGGCCGAGATAAATCCACGCTTGAGCCACTTTTGAAACTCAGCTCCGAACTCACCTTTGCGATCTTGTACAACCGGTGACAAAATATAAAACTTTGTTCCAGCTTTAAGCTTTTGAATATCTGAAATGATTTGATCAGGAGTCTGTCCTTCAACGGGAATATGATGAGTAGGACAGTGAGGAATTCCAACCTTTGCGTACAGCAGCCGGAGGTAGTCATAAATTTCTGTGACAGTGCCGACGGTTGAGCGCGGGCTAAGGCCAACAGATTTTTGATCAATTGCAATGGCAGGAGATAACCCGCTAATTGAATCAACTTCAGGCTTCTTAAGTTTGTCTAAAAAGTTACGCGCATAAGTTGAAAGTGAATCAACGTATCGCCGTTGGCCTTCGGCATAGATTGTATCAAAGGCCATAGAAGATTTTCCGCTGCCACTTAAACCAGTGATAACGGTAATTTTGTTTCGAGGAATGCTCAGTGAAACATTTTTAAGATTATGCTCCCGGGCACCCTTGACAATGATTCCATCAAACTCTTCAGCCATTTATCCTCAAACTATAATAGTGGATTAACAATCGACTCTACTTGACCACGAATATCTGTCAGCGCCTGCGCAGAGTCTGCCTCGAATCTTAAAACAAGAACGGGCTGAGTATTTGAAGCTCTAGCCAGGGCCCAGCCATTTTTAAAACTAATCCGAACGCCATCAATGAAATTTACTTTGTATTCCGGAGTGTTTTCAGAAAATTTATTCTTTAACTTACTGACGATCGACCATTTCTTTTCTTCAGTCGTATCAATACGAATCTCTGGAGTATTGTGTGAGGAGCCAATGCCCTCTAGAAGTTGTGGAATGGTCTTGCCAGATTCGCCTAAAATTTCAATTAAGCGAAGCCCGGCATAGGGAGCGTCGTCATAACCGTAGTTACGATCCGAAAAGAAAATATGACCGCTCAATTCGCCACCAAAAGGTGCATGTTCTTCCTTTATTTTAGTTTTGATGAGGCTATGCCCGGTCTTCCACATTATGGGTTGGCCGCCGTGTTTGCGAATATCTTCATAAAGGCGATCTGAGCATTTTACGTCGCCGATAATTTTTGCGCCGGGGTTTTTTGCGAGAATCGCACGGCTAATTAACATCATCATTTCGTCACCCATAATAAAGCGGCCCGCGTGATCAAGCAATCCGATGCGATCGGCGTCTCCGTCAAAGCCAATGGCGAGCTGAGATTTCGTTTCAATCACGGCCTTTTTTGCAAAGGCCATATTTTTTTCGACGGTCGGATCTGGATGATGGTTTGGAAATCTTCCATCGGGTTCTTCAAACAGAAAGTGAGGTTTCAAACCAACTTGTTCATACATTCGTCGAACGATGCAGCCAGCGGCACCGTTTCCGCAATCGACAACGACAGGAATGGATTTGATGTCTTTAAATTCTTTTTTATATCGCTCAAGGTATTGCGGAAAAATATCGTGTGTTTGTTTTGAACCTTGTCCTGAGGCAAAGTCGCCGCGCTCAATGATTTCATAGAGCTTCTGAATTTCTTCACCGAAAATCGTTGTTTTGCCGACAGAAATTTTAAAGCCATTGTAGTCTGGTGGGTTATGACTGCCGGTGACCATGATTCCACCGGACATACTTTCAAGTGCAAACATCGAGTAATAGGAAATCGGAGTTGTTACGAGGCCGAGCAAGGTGACATGAGCGCCTGCTGCCACCATACCTTTGCAGAGAGCCTCAGAGATGGAAGGGCTAGAAAGTCTTGCATCTTGACCTAGGGTCACTCGGGGATTTTTTGGAGCTCCGTTTTTTAAGAGATAAGTAATGAATGCTCGCCCGAGAAGCTCGGCAAAAGCTTCATTAAAATCAACGCCAACAACACCTCGAATGTCGTATTCTCTAAAAATATCTTTTACATAAGACTTCTTCATTTTATTCTCCTCGACTTAATTGAATTGCCCACTCAAGCGCTAAGCGCATCGAAGCTGGGTTGGCTTTGTTACGACCAAAAATATTTTTTGCAGTTCCGTGGTCAACGCTTGTTCGAACAAACGGAAGACCCATTGTTATATGAAGACCAGAGTCCTGGCCGTGAATCATTTTAAAAGGAATTAAACCCTGATCATGATAGTTCGCAATAAATACAGAATACTTATCCCAGTTCTCTTTAAAAAAGGCAGCGTCAGGAACAAGCGGTCCGACGATGTTTGTACCCGAAGAGCTGAGCTTTTTGACAAGAGGAATATGTACGCTTTTTTCTTGAGAACCGATGAGCCCATCTTCTCCCGCGTGAGGATTTAAACCCAAAAGCGCAAGCGGTCGACGCTGAGTTTTCTTAGGTAGCCATTTTCGAAGTTGTTCTGCTGCCGAAATTGCTCGACTCAAATTTTCAGGAGTGATTTCTTTCAAAATATCTTCAATCGGAATGTGCGCGCTGAGAAGTAAGACATGAAACTTATCGCCGACAAAAGCTTGATAAAGATTTTTTTCTTTGCAGACACGTGCCAAGATATCCGTGTGACCGATATCCTTCATCCCGGCAGCAGCAATCGCCGTTTTGCTCAGGGGTGCGGTCACCATTCCATCAATGTGACCGAAGTAGCTCGATTGTGCCGAGGTTTCAACCCAAACGGGCGGCGGTAGATTGGAGCAAATATCGATAATTTGCTTAGAAGAATTTGCAGGCGCGCTCAAAGCCTCAGGCCAGCTTGAAACCGTCAAGCGTTTAAATTTGCGATCAATCATCGAGAGGTGAGAGCGGGGACATTTAGGTGAGCGCCAAAGATAGAAAAAGACATTTGAAGCGGGCCCTATTTTAGAAAGTGCTTTCGCAGTGATTTCAGTACCGATCCCATCGGTATCACCGGTTGTAATTGCAATGCGAAGAATCTTTCTGGCCATAAGACGTCTTTCTTAATTTTAGATCGAGATGCTTTGCCGAGATGTGAACTTAATTGATTCGAATAAAGGCTTCGTTACGTACCTGTTCGAGCCAAGCTTGAAATTGTTTTTTGTAAGCTAGGTCGTAAAGCTTACCGCGAATTTCATCTTTTGCTTTTTCAATCTTTGGATCAGGAATCAATTTCTTTTTAGTCAGTTTTAAAATGTGAAGGCCCGCTTTTGTCTGAACAACTCGACTCGTGTCGCCGACGTTCATTTTTACAACAACGGTTTCAAGCTCTTTAGAAAACTCGCCAGTTTTAAAAGTACCGAGAAGTCCGCCAGAAGAAAAATTTGGGTCTTCGCTATACTCACTTGCAAGGCGATCAAAGTCTTCACCATTTTTTAACTTTCCCACAACAAGATTTGCGCGCTCTTGCGCTTTAGCGAGGCCACCCTTTTCAATGAGGAAAAGAATGTGTGAAACGGTAAATTCAAAATTTTGATCAGCGGTATCACCATGTATCTTTGCGTACTCAGCCATAACATCATCTTCAGAAATTTTAATTTTCGACAAAATCGCGCGATCAATAAGGGAGTGTCGCTCAAGGCCCGTTTTGATGAAGTCTTGGTATTGAGAAAAATGAATTCCTTTTTCTTCAACGGCTCGCTTTAAATCGTCGCGGCTAATATCATTTCGTTTTGCGATCGATCGTACTTCTTGCTCAACTCTCTCAATTGGAACTTCAAGCTTTTGACGCTTGACTTCAGAGTCGATAATTTTTTCATCAATCATCGTCTGCAAAAGTTTTTTCTTATCCTTCATGAGCTCTTGCTTAACGTTCTCGTTGGGAATTAAGAGGTCATCCGTGAGTCCGCCGTTTTTGAGCTTCTCGGAATATTTATCAACGTCTGTCATCGTGACGATTTCGTCGTTAATAATGGCAACCACGCGCTCAACAATTTCAGCATAAGAAAATTGAGTTAAAAATAAACAAGCCAGAATCAGAAAAGACTTTTTCATCTACGCACCTTTATTAAAAGCAAAGGTCTATTGAACCTTTGTCGAAACCTTGACCGCCTGGATGAGATCTTCGTTTCGAAAAACTTGCGATTTTCTCAAAGCTTGATCAAGCCATGAAGAAAACACCGTTTGTTCCTTTTTCTCCATCAATTGGCGCTCCACTGTAGCGCGAGCTTCCTGCAAACTCAAATGGACTTCTGGTTCTTTTTTAATTACTTCGTAAATGTGATAGCCGTAGGGACTTTTGATAATTTTGCTGCGTTGCCCAGCATTCAGCTTAAATGCTTGGTCAAATACATCCAGGCTGCCCTTATCGATCCAGTCGGTCACTCCGTTGTTCGCAGCTTCTGGCGCAACCGAATATTCTTTAGCAAGCGCCCCGAGCTCCGAGCCTTCTTGAATCTCTTTGTAGAGGCGCTTTGCCACATCTTCCTTCTCAACAACAATTTGGCGGATTTTAATGCGCGCAGGACGGTTGAAGAGAGCCTTGTTCGAGTTGAAATAATTTTTAAGCTCGTCTTCTTTCGGCGGAGGAATATCTTTTGAAAGTAAAGCGTGAACTTCTCTCTGCAAAAGGCTGTACTCTAAATCCCTCGACCAACTCTCATAAGAAATATTTTCTTGAGAAAGCGCTCTTCTAAAGGCGATATCGTCGGGGTATTTACTACGAATTTTTGCCGACTCCTCTTCTAGTTTCTGAGGGGAAATACTTAGGCCCTTATCTTTGGCGTATTGTTTGGTTAGTACCTCGAGGACAAATTCTTGAACAGTTTGTTCTTTGGCGCGCTTGAGGTTTTGTTGATCTTTTGCAAAAAGAGCGTCGTAGTCCTTCAGCTTTCGAGCTAAGCGGGAAGCAAAATCCTCAGCTGTGAGACTGACAGAGTTTACCGTTACAACGGGCTTAGTCTTAATTGCCGAGCCTCTTGTGCATGAGAAAAGAAAGAGCGCCAGCGCAACAGCGACAGCCCCCTTATTTAGAAATCGCATAACTACTTGATGACCGATTTGTTCTCTTTAATCGTGTAAGATTTTTTGAGCTTCGTAAAATAATCATCAAAGATCACTTTGCGCTTCTGATCAAAAACCGCCGCTTGAATTTGGCGCTTATTTGCATCCGCGTAGCCATGCCGACCGGTCAATTTGATGATATGGTAACCGTATTGAGTTGTGATAAGGCCCTTTACTTCTCCCACTTTCATCGAAAGAGCGGCATCGTAATAGGGAGGAACAAGAGTCACGTTACTTTGCCAGCCAACGTCTCCGCCATTTTTCTTGGTTTGAACATCGTCTGTGTAGAGTGCAACGAGATCTTCAAAGTTACGTTTGCTTGAGTGGACTTCTTTCAAGATATCTTCAGCCCGCTTACGAGCTTCTTTCTTTTGATCTTCGGTCGCATCAGGTCGGAACTCCGTCAAAATATGGCTTGTGCGAAGCTCGGGATATTTTTGGTAGTAGGCTTTCATTTCTTCTTCAGTCACTTTAATTTTTGCGACTTGAGCGCCTAACTCTTTTTCAAGAAGACCTTTGTAAATATCTTGTCTGAGAAGTTCTTTCACCTGAGGATCTGTATCCAAATGTCTCTTTTCTGCCTCTTGAACGCCAACTTCGTAACGAATCAGATCCTCTAAAAAAAGCTCTTTCGTCGGAGGATTAATCGTTTTACCAAGAATTTCGTTGTAGCGCTGATTGAACTCTTTTAGCGTAATTTTTTTAGCACCGATCGTCGCAACAATTTCATCTTGCTTTGGCGCATCGGCAGAAAAAGCCGCGCTTGAAAAAACAGCAGAACTGAAGGCCAAGGCCATCAGGGCAAGGGAAATTTTTGGTCGCGCTGAGATGTTGTGCATCATATTTTAAGTCCTCGCAAATTAATGATAATTTCTAATAAAAGGCTAGCAGTTCGGCTATTTTGCGGCAATGAGATTACGTGCTTTTTGCCCAGCATCAAGAAGTGCGATCTCAAGCTGAACGGGGAGATCGCTATCCCGCAAACTAGTGGCCCGAGAAATATGCGGAATCGGGGGCCCCCAGTGCACAACAATCTTTGCAAAAGGCAGAGGTAAATCACTTTTATTCCATGACTTTTTAAAAACAAAAGAGCTTGAGCAGAAAACTCCGACAGGATGGATTGGGCAGGAAAGGATCTTCGCGACCTCAAGAACTCCTGGCTTCACTTTATGGTAGGGACCCTTTGGTCCATCAACGGCAAAGCTTGGACGAAAGCCTTCTTTTGCGAGTCTTAAGATCCCTTTGAGCGCCGATACGCCTCCGCGAGTTGAGGAGCCGCGAGAGGTCTTCACGCCGATCAAATTCAGAAAGCCGTTGATGATCTCGCCGTCTTTACTCGTCGAAGTCATCGCGACACCGCGATATCTTTTCAAAAGATAAATGATACCGAGCTCATCTCCATGCCAATGCGCCAAGACCGCCATACGATTATTTTTAAGATCACTTAAAAGTTCGGGAGACTCATGAATGTGAATCCGCCAAGAAAGTTTCAGCGGCATATAGATCAGCCAAATCAGAATAGGAAGAACACGGGAGCGAAACATCTTTAATGCTGTAGCAATTTTTTAAATTCAGCATTCAGCACAGGCAAAACTTCAAATACGTCCCCGACGATTCCGTAAGTTGCTTTTTGAAAAATCGGCGCATTTGCGTCTTTGTTGATCGCAACGATGACTTTGCTTCCACTCATTCCAGCAAGATGTTGAATGGCTCCCGAAATTCCACATGCGATGTAAAGCACTGGGGCAACGGTTTTGCCGGTTTGTCCAACCTGCATCGAGTGCGGGACCCAACCCAAATCAACAACGGCGCGTGAAGCGCCAACGGTCGCGCCTAAAGTATCTGCCAGCTCGTTGAGTAACTTAAAGCTTTCGGCATCCTTCATTCCGCGCCCACCAGAAACGATAATGCTCGCCTCAGTGAGATCGAGTTTGTTTGATGCGCCTTTCACAATCTCTTTTACCAAAGTCTTTAAATCTGCTTTCGGAGCAGGAAGTTCAGTTGTTGTCGGAGTTGCGGATTTTGTGCTCGACTCAACTGGAAGTTGGTTTGCACGCATGAGAATAATTTGTGTCGGAGAGTTTTCAAACTGTACCTCGGCGGTACATTTACCAGAGTAAAGCGGCTTGCGGACTTTTGCCTTATTTCCGGAAAAGCTGAGTTCGGTACAATCACTCACAACACCCGCTTTAATTTTAGCAGCTATACGTGGAAAAAGATCTCGAGCCATCATAGTTGATGAAGATAAAACATATTCAGGCTCTTGTGCTTTGATGAGATCTGCAAAAGCGAGAGAAAAAGATTCAGAATTGTACGCCGCAAAGCCAGGTGCCTCAGACAAGAAAACTTCGTCAACGCCATTTTGTCCTAAGAGAGCCACAGCCTCTTTCGATCCGGGACCGACTAAAACAGCTTGAATTTTATGGCTCGACTTACGCGCGGCCGTAAGAAGCTCAAGGGTTCCCTTTTTGAGTTGTTTTCCTGAAAGTTCTGCAAAAATCATAACTGATGACATAAAAGTGCCTCTTCAAAAAAAATTAAATAACCTTCGCTTCGTTTCTCAAAAGCAGAGCGAGTTGTTCAGATTGTTGTTTTGCATCTCCGCTCAGCATCTTTACGGATGGTTTCTCTGGCGGAAGTTGAAAGCCTACAAACT
>JAYUEB010000613.1:0-3488 GCA_043739525.1 Bdellovibrionales bacterium | reverse complement strand
TTATGGAACGTCTCCGGAAAAAGGGCTTTTTAGGCCGCGCAAAAGTAGACGGAGTATTTCAATACACAGCTAAATTTCAAACAGGTGATGTTCTTTCTAGCAAAATATCAGATTTTGTCGAAAAAACCTTAGGGGGCTCAATGAGTCCGCTCATCGCTTATTTTATGTCTTCATCTGATCTCACTGAAAAAGAGTTTTCACAACTGACAGAGCTTGCTGAAAAAGTTTCGCAGAAGAAAGGGAGCCTCACATGATGACCTGTGATTTAACCTGTCTTGATTATGTTTGGCGAGGCCTTGTCGTAGGTACGATTACTTCGAGTATTATTCTTACGATCTTATTAACAATGTGGATGGTATTTAGAAAGAAAATGAGTCACCTGCAAAACAAGTGGTTTCTCAACATTCATCTCATCGCTTTACTTTCAGTTTTTGTTTCTGGTTTTGCTTTTGTTGTCACTCGCGATCCTGAGCTTGCTTCAGGATGCTTTAGTCAGTTTATTAAACAAGGACTTGCCTTCTCGTTTACTCGCTTTGTGGCGGCGACGTGGTTTGTCTTAGCTATCGGATTTTGTCTTTTTGATGCGATTCGAATTTGGGATTCCATTCGAAAATCGAAAAATTTTATTCGCATAAAAGACCAAAATCTCATTCAGCTGTTGGATAGAGGACTTAAACAAATTAATTGCAAAGCATCGGTTGAGCTCTATACAACAACTGAATCTGTGAGTCCTTTTGTGTGGGGATTTTTTAGACACAAAATCGTCATACCAAAATCTTTTCTCGAAAAGGCATCTCAAAAGACTCTACAGAATGTGCTCGCGCATGAGCTTATTCACGTTCGTGATCACGACTCGATTTGGCGTTTGCTTGAGCTTGTCTGCCATCGCATTTTATTTTTTAATCCGCTTATGCTTTTTGTTCACTCTCAATACTTACTTAATGTTGAGAAGGCGGCTGACGAAGAAGCTGTTCAAGCCGGAGGAATTTTGGCTTGTGAACTCTTGAGTTCGCTTTTAGAAGTGGTCGGCTATAGTCGAATAGGACAAGTAAATCCAATTTTACTTAATGCAAGTCGCAGTTTTCAAGAAATCAAAGAGCGAATGGAATCTCTTTCAGATATTCGACCAGCTAGATCTTCTGCCTTTGTATTCAGTTGGGTCTTGGGGTTGTCAATGATGACGGCTCTAAGTTTTTCGATCGCGCAGGCAAAAAGTTCGATTGGTGGATTTGCAGAATCGCCAATTGCAAAGGCAGGAATGTGTACGCAAGTGAAGCAAGAACAGATCATTGAGTCGTGGTTAAATATTGAACCTCGATCCAATAAATGTGACACGAACTAGGTAATTAACTAAAACCGGCAGTAGGACTTCAATCGGCTTAAATCCGATTTAGGTATCCCTTTGCCTAAAACAGGAGAGAAAATGAAACTATCAGCAGTAATATTCGCCCTCGTGCTCAGCGCGTGTGGAGTGAGTGAAAATCAAGTCCGCGAAGCTGTGAAGAAGAATCCAAAGATTGTCTTTGATACCTTTGAAGATAATCCAGAAATGTTCATGCTTGCAGTGAACCATGCTGCCGAAAAAGCTCGTCGTGCGGAAGGTGAGAAGCAGGTCGCGGCAATGAAGCTTGAGGAAGAAAATGATTTGAAGAATCCAAAAACTCCAAAGCTTGAATCGAGCCGAAGACTAACTGGAACTGACGCGGGTAAGATTGTTGTTGTCGAGTACGCCGATTTTCAATGCCCTGCATGTAAGATGGCTTATGATTCTCTGAGACAGTTTAAAGAGAAGCACAAAGATCAGGTTCAATTCTATTTTAAAAATATGCCGCTCGATTTTCATAAAATGGCATATCCAGCGGCACTTTACTTTGAAGCAATCAAAAAGCAAGACCGTGTGAAGGCCGAAAAATTCTTTGATTATGTTTTTCAAAATCAAAGAGAGATGACAGATGATTCTTTTTTGAAGAAAGTCGCTGCGGACTTGGGAGCCGATACCAAAAAAATCGAAGCTGAAATCAAATCAGGAGATCTCAAGAAGTTGATTACTGAAGACATGAATGAGTTTCAGAGCTTTGGTTTTACTGGGACACCGACCATTATTTTAAATGGTGTGACCTTGAGTGGTGCTCAACGGCTCGAAGAACTCGAGCGCGTCGCGGGACTCACTTTGGCTAAGAAATAATTTAGTTGGTGATGGTAATTGTTCCGGTCATAATCGAGTGAATCGAGCAGTCATAGAACAAAGTATTGGGAGCATTTGCTGGAACGATAAAGGTGAGAATTCCGCTTGTTGCTCCGTTACCTGTCACTCCATTTGTATACGCGTTTGAGGTATCAGTTCCTTGGACGCTCATGATGTAAAATGGATGTCCGCTTGAGTTCACATTGAAGACATAAGTTTTACCTCTTTGAAGAGTGATCGGAGCATTTGCAACTCCGTTTACGAGATAACTTGCAGCTCCACTATTGGTCACTGTGAAGTTAGCAGTCACTGGGGTTGTAGTTGGAGAAGGCGACGGAGTCGGAGTCGCGGTCGGAGACGCTGTTGGAAATGGCGTCGGAAAAGATGTAGGTGTTGGGGTTGGAATATTCGATGTTGAATTTGAGGTCGTATTTGTGAGGGGTTTGAATCCGCCGTCGCCACAACTGGCAACCAAAAATAAGCAGAAAATGCCTATTAGCTTATTCATTGAATCTCCCCCTAAAAAATTGAGACCAATACAACCTCTTATTATGTTAGCTGATCTCGAGGGGGATTGCAAAACCAGTTTCCACACTTAGATGTAAGCGACCAATATCATGTAGCTAATTGGTAACAGTAATAATGCCCGTCATACTTGAGTGATTAGAACAGTCGTAATATAAAGTATTTGGCGCATTTGAAGGGACGATGAATGTCAGTGTCCCATTTTGAGTACCGTTACCAGTGACTCCGCCTGTATAGGCATTTGCAGTATTTGTTCCTTGTACACTCATAATGTAGAATGGATGTCCACTTGCGGTGATGTTGAAGGTATAGGTTTGACCTCTCTGCAGGGTGAGTGCAGCGTTGGCACTTCCGTTCATGAGGTAGGCAGTGGCTCCGCTGTTCACAACCGTAAAAGCTGTGGTGCCTGCTGCGACCGGCGTCGCAGCTGCGGTGCCAGAATCGCTACTACATGCTGAGAGAATTGTGAGCAAGCATATGCCTAAAAGTTTTTTCATGTAGTCTCCTTAAGTAATAAGCTATTCCAATGACAAGTTATGGTGGGGCGAGACTTATGTCAAAGTTCTTAAAGGAGACGCCTGTTTCCAAATGAGAACTAGGCCTTAGGCAAGTGCTTGGTCCAATCATCGATTTTAAATCCGACGAGTCCAAATTTTTCGCTGAGAAGAAAAGGGCGTTTGATGAGCTTTCCATTTTTAGAGAGAAGTTTCAGGGACTCATCCTCTGTCATTCCGTCTTTTAGTTTTTGAGATATATGGAGCTCACGATATTGTTGCCC
>JAYUEB010000612.1:0-3494 GCA_043739525.1 Bdellovibrionales bacterium | reverse complement strand
TAAGTTCAGTTTGTGATGCAAAAGGGCGCGCTCGCCAAGTAAGTTGAGATTCTGTGGTAGCAAATCGAGCAAGCTGTTCTGAATAATCAAAAGTTCATGCAGTTGCGATTGCCGAACCAAATGCCTTTTAAGATGAGTCAAATAGCC
This sequence comes from Bdellovibrionales bacterium, assembly GCA_043739525.1. Classification (GTDB taxonomy): domain Bacteria; phylum Bdellovibrionota; class Bdellovibrionia; order Bdellovibrionales; family JAMPXM01; genus JAYTQQ01. The sequence continues at coordinate 3,347 of JAYUEB010000612.1, read as the reverse complement.
AACCAAAAATTGCAGGGGAGACAAGCTCTCGCAGATTTGCGAGATCGATATTTTTTCATCTTTAAGTCGTCGACGAATATTTTCTAAAAGGTCATCCGCAGTTAGAAACTTTCCGCCGCGACTCAAATCAATAAAAATAGTTTGGGACTCTCCAACAAATTTTAAAAAGCATTTTGGGTCCAGATCGATAAAGTAAAGAGGAAGTCCAATATGTTGAGCCAAGTGATTGTAAATCAGGGTCATCGTGATTGCAGAACCCGACCTCTGCAAGAGTGCCCTTTCTAAGAAAAGAGATTTATAAGTTGAATCATCGAGATCAGAGCTTGCGGTAGCGAAAAAATTTTTCTGGTAAAAAAAGAAATCGTTTAAAATTTTTAATTTATTTTCGGCACTTTCATCATCCCCGATTTGTGATCTTAGTTCGTAACACAAAAACTGAAGCCGTCTGATTAGATTTGCAATGTCAGTTGAATCATCAAGGTTTTTATTTATGAGAATAACGTGCTTGGTAATTTGAGAAAGATCTTCTTTAAACTGTATCCACTCGGTGCTGAGAAGAGACTGCTGATGTAGAAATTCGAGAGAAGAATCCATTTAAATGAACTAATTCAATCGAAGTTTCATGGCAAGCCGCGGCTCTGTATTTAGCCTCTGCATTAGATTACATCGGGAACAGCCTTGTGCAAATTTTAACGGCAGATGGAGCGAGTTCTATCTCATAGCGGTTTTACCGATGGCGGCTCGAACTTCTTCAATTTCCTTTTGTAAATCTAGGACCTTTTGGCTCAAGGTCTTTTGAGTCGAGATGAGCTCGGCCTCACGTGCGCTGATTTGTTTTTGTCTGAGGCTAAATTCATTCTCCTTAATAGCTTGGTTCCTTGCAGAGCTCATTTCAAGAGCCTGTCTGGAAATCTGCTCGCATTGAACTTCTAGCCTTGAGATATTCTCTTTACGTTTAGCGATATCAATACTCGCCTTTTCAAGGCTTTCGATGGCTTCAATAGTAGGAGTAAAAGAATAAATTTTATCCATATTTTTTAAGTGATAAGGATCAAGTTCATCAGGTTTATGAAAAATTTCATATTTTTTCAAAAGTTCGTCGGTATCTTTTTTCTTCGATTCATCGACAGTGAGTGGCTTGTCTTCTGTTCGTGCCGAGAGTGTCTCGAGGTAAAGGAGGCCCTCGGCTTCGGTGTTAAACATTTTCGCCAGAGCTAAAGATCCTGCAGAATATATAGACCAAGATTTTTGTGGAAGACAAAGAGCCACATTCAAATTTTGCTGAATACAAAATTTGATCAAATGAATAATTTTTGTTTTAGAAGCCTCATCCTGATTTTGAAATTGTTCAAGATGAAAGAGAAAGAGCTTTCGACCTTGTTTAACCTTCTCTTCAAGTTTCATCAGAACCTGAGTGGATTCTTCGTGAGATAAAAGTTCAGAGAATTTTAAAACCTGAACATTATTTTTAAAGGCAAATGAAATAGCCAAGTTGTTCGCTCCTTGTAGCCTTAAAAGTATATCTCGAATGCAATTTGAGTCCTATTCGACCAAGTGAAAAAACAGACTTAGGTCAAGCTGCTCGCATAGGCTGTGGGGACGGCGAGAGGGCGATAAGCTTCAGAGAGCACTTGGGCCCCTGCCCTCGCGAGCATTTTTTGCGCTGACCGCAAAAAAACGCGTCCCGCTTGCTCGAGGTTCTCTATGAAGCATATCGCCCTCTCGCCATCCCCACAGTCTATGCGAGCAGCCTGAGTGCTATTTGACTTTGGACCCTTTTCGGCAATAGTTTCAGGATTAAGGAGCGATATGCAAAAATGTAAACTTATGTTGTTTGGTGCTTTTGCCATTGTTTTTTTAACGCATTGTCAGCAGCCTACGGGCACCGAATCCCTGGTCAATATTCCGAGCATGAGCCTCTCTTGTGCTTCCTCAAACTGTGCATCAAGTTCTACAAGTGCGAGGGCATTTGTTTATATAACGACTTCAGGCTGTCTAAATATTGCCTACGGGCAGATAGCTACGGGAACAGGCTCTGTGAGCTGCTCTGGCGGCATCTGCTCAGGTTCCATTTCGAGTTGGACAAATCCATCAGGCTCTCCCATTACTCAAATCGTGAGTGGCTCTTACGCCGTCTGTTCTATCATTGATATCACAGGATCTTACGTGAATACGGTCCCTGCGGGAGACTCTACCAGCAGTAACAGCAATGTGACGGTTGAATCCAATCCAATTAGTCTAACTAGTTGGATTAATGGGGCCTTTACCAGTGAGTATTTTTAACATATTCGAGCTTAAAATTTAGACATTCTCTGTATTGCAGAGTATTTTAAAGGTGCATTATTAATCTTGTGGGAATCCTAACCAAAAGCTAATAAAATTGACGAGAACACTTGCTAGCATAAAAGCATGAGTGAAATCGCAAGCGAGTTTTTTCTAAGACACTTTTTATTTGAGAAATCGGTGGCTGTGCGCAAAACACTTGGAAACGTCAAATCTGTATTTCAAAAGCTTGATACAAAGCTGCAGCTTCATCGTCATAAAGTTCGAGATTTCAAACCTCATATAAGCTTTGAGTTTGAGCGCGGCGACTATCTTGTTAAGACTGCTCAAAATGGCGAAGACCCAGAGGCCTGCCTGCGTTTGCGCTTTGATGTGTTCTTTCGAGAAGGTATGCAAGTTGACCGAGAAGAAGGCGTGGATGTCGATAAACTCGATTTTATTTGCGACCATCTCATGATTATTGATCGTCGATCGGAAGCAAAAGTCATTGGAACTTATCGCCTCAATTGCAACAAATTTACGAGCGAATATTATTCTGAAGGCGAATTCAAATTGAACGCTTTGATAGAAGGCAACGATACGAAGCTTGAACTCGGACGTGCCTGTATAGACAAAGATTCTCGCAACGGAGTTGTCATTGCTTTGTTATGGAGAGCCATTGCGCAGTATTTAGGTGCGACCGAGAGCAAGTTCTTGTTTGGCTGCGCGAGTGTTAAGACAATGGATCTTGCCGAGACAGCGACCATGTATAAATATCTTGAAAAGCATGGGCATTTAGATTTGAGCTATGGTGTGGTTCCAACGAAGAAATTTTTGTTTCCGGATTTAACCAAAACTTTAGCCACAACAAGCCTGACTGAAGCTCAAGAAAAAGAAATAGAAGAGAATATTCCGGCTTTATTTAAGTCTTATCTTCGAATGAACGCAAAAGTACTTGGAGAACCTGCTTTAGATCGAGATTTTTCTTGCATTGATTTTTTAACAGTTTTAAAAGTTTCTGATCTCAATCCCGTGTTTATGAAAAAGTACAAAGTATGATTCAGCAGATTGCAAATGGTACCTAC
>JAYUEB010000611.1:0-3497 GCA_043739525.1 Bdellovibrionales bacterium | reverse complement strand
AAACTATTCCGTTCAAAATTTTGCCGCAACCTACAGAGACAACTTGCGGCCCTACTTGTCTTCATGCGATTTATGCCTACTACAAAGACAAAGCAAATTTAAAAAAAATCATTTCGCAAATTCCATCTCTTGAAAACGGCGGCACTCTTGCCGTCATGCTCGGTTGTCACGCACTGAATCGCGGTTACACCGCAAAAATTTATACTTACAATCTTCATCTGTTTGATCCGACTTGGTTTATTCACCCCGATATAGATCTCTCGGCTTTTCTAGAAGCGCAGAAGCGGGAGAAAAGAAATCAAAAGCTGCGCACGGCCTCCGAAAGTTATATTGAGTTTTTAAAACTTGGTGGAAAAATCGTATTTGAAGATTTGAATCCTCAGCTGCTCACAAATTATCTAAAAAAAGATATTCCGATTCTCACGGGTTTAAGCGCAACTTATCTCTATCGTTCTGCACGTGAAATGCCTGATACGAATGAATACAACAGTATTGCAGGTGAGCCTTCTGGACACTTTGTGGTTTTGTCGGGACACGATAGCAAAAAGCAAAACTTGATGGTTGCAGACCCTTTTCAACTCAATCCATTTGCCGGAAGTCACTATTATTGGGTCGACATCAATCGAGTTGTATCGAGTATTTTACTTGGAATTGTCAGTTATGACGCCAACTTTTTAGTCATTGAGCCGATCAAACTATCTGCACTGGCAAAAAAACGAAAGACGAGTAAACCACGATGAGACATATGATCGTCGTGGATGACCCTTCTGAATGGCCAATCAAAATTCGCGGAGTTGAACTCTGTTCTGCTCGAGATTATTTAACTCAAGACACCTATCGAAAATCTCGCAACATTAAGGTTTACAATCTTTGCAAATCTTATCGATACCAAAGTTACGGATACTACGTTTCTCTTTTAGCTGAAGCACGTGCCCATAAGCCAGTTCCAAATGTTTCAACGATTCAAGATCTCAAATCGCAATCGCTTGTGAGATTTGTTTCTGAAGATCTAGATGATTTGATTCAAAAAAGCCTTGAAGGTCTTAAGTCAAAAGAGTTTACCTTAAGTATTTATTTTGGCCATAATACCGCAAAAAGATATGACAAGCTCTCGACGCATCTCTTTAAACTTTTTCAATGTCCATTACTGAGAGCTGAGTTTGAGTATACTTCAAAATGGCAACTACAGAGTATTCGCCCACTTTCAGCACTTGAAATTTCGGAAAGCCATTATCCCTATGTCATCTCTTTTGCTCGTAAATTTTTTCAAGATCGCAATATTAGTCTAAAGCGAGAAGTCGTTTACAATTTTGATCTTGCAATCCTCGCCAATCCCGAAGAAAAGCTTCCGCCCTCAAATGAGGAGGCCCTGAAACGCTTTATTAAAGCCGCACATCAAGAGGGCATGAGCGCAGAACTCATCACTCGGGACGATTTTGGAAGGCTTGCTCAGTTCGATGCACTCTTTATTCGAGAAACAACGGCGGTCAATCATCACACCTATCGTTTTGCAAGGCGAGCCAAGGCAGAGGGCTTAGTTGTCATTGATGAGCCTGATTCAATATTGAAATGCTCGAACAAAATTTATCTCGCTGAACTTTTAGAAAATCATCGCATACGGGTTCCGAAAACCCTGATTGTTCATCGAGACAATATAAAAAAAGTGGCATCGACTATTGGCTTTCCCTGTATTCTAAAAGAGCCTGACAGCGCATTTTCACTCGGAGTGAAAAAAGCAAAGACCTCTAAGGAGCTTGTCGATCACCTCGATGATATGTGGCAAAAGTCAGATTTAGTTATCGCTCAAGAATTTTTGCCTACTGACTTTGATTGGCGCATTGGCATTATTGATAAGACTCCAATATTTGCGTGCAAGTACCATATGGCTAAAGATCATTGGCAAATTGTCAAAAATCAGTCTAAGGGCGCACCACTCGATGGCAAAGTTGAGAGCATTCCACTCAACGAAGTTCCCGAAGAAGTCATCAATACCGCGCTTAAGGCTGCCAATCTTATTGGAAGCAGCCTTTATGGTGTGGACATTAAACATGAAAATAACAAATGCTACGTAATCGAAATTAACGACAATCCTAATATTGATTTTGGCTACGAAGATGAAGAGCTTAAAATGAAACTCTACTCGACGATCATGCAAGTTTTTAGAGATAGAATCGAGAAGAGAAAGCTCAAGAACCTTAGCAACTGAAGAGGACTAATGTGGCATTTTTAAATCTCTTTGAAGCTTACGGAATTGAACTCGAGTATATGATAGTCGATGACAAGACGCTCAAGGTTCTTCCTATTACGGATCAGGTTTTTAAAGATATCGCCGGCAAAATAGTTTCGGACATTGATGATGGAGTATTAGAATGGTCAAACGAGCTTGTCATGCATGTCGTCGAGCTTAAGGTTGCAAAACCTGTTTCTTCTCTTAAAAATTTAAATGACGAGTTTGCTCGCGGAGTTGAACGCCTCAACTCTTATTTAAAAAAATACTCAGCAAAACTTTTACCTACGGCGATGCATCCTTTGATGAATACGGACACTGAAACAAAACTTTGGCCGCATGACAATAATGAGGTCTACGCTTCATACAATCGGATCTTTGACTGCCGCGGGCACGGCTGGTCAAACGTGCAAAGCACGCATATTAATTTACCTTTTCAAAACGACGCTGAGTTTGTAAAATTACACGCCGCAATTCGTGTTATCCTACCTCTTATCCCTGCGCTCGCGGCGAGCTCGCCTATCTATGATGGTCGAGTTCAAGCAACTCAAGATTCACGTCTTGAGTTCTACAAAAAAAATCAAATTAAGGTTCCGATAATAGCTGGCGATGTGATTCCTGAACGAGTACTGAGCATCCAGGATTATCATGACTCTGTACTTGCAAAAATTTATAGAGACATCAAACCTCACGATACCGATCAAATCTTAAACGAAGATTGGCTTAATTCGCGCGGTGCGATTCCGAGATTTGGCAGACAAAGTATTGAGATTCGCCTCATGGATATTCAAGAAGCACCTGTTGCCGATCTTGCAATCGTGGAGTTTTTAGTTCATCTACTTAAAACACTATGCAAAGGCGAGTGGATTAGCTTTGACGCTCAACATGCACAGTCAAATCAGCTTTTAAAAAGTATTCTCGATCTCAATATCAAAGATGCAGAGAAGGCTCAGCTGAGCGATAAATCTTACGCGCGCTTTTGGGGCTTTGAGCGGGCTCAAACCTCAAACGAACTTCTTCAGTTCTTATTTGAGAAAACAAATTTTAAAGCCGCAGCAACTGACTCTCGGGCGACCAAACACATTGAGCTAAGCAATTGGCCAGGTTTTGATAGAGAGAGGGTATATCTTGATGAGCGAGTGCCCTTTTCATTCTCGAAGCTAAGCTTCCTTCATTTAAGATGAGCTCAATGTGTTTGGTCGCCCGAGAGTCAGTTGCTGCGGCTTTAAAATTTGTTTTCTCAAATAAGAACTGAAGAAGTTCGTTTGAG
>JAYUEB010000610.1:0-3501 GCA_043739525.1 Bdellovibrionales bacterium | reverse complement strand
ACATAGCCAGGAGACGAAAGGCTCAAAGTTGCGGGTTGCGACCAAGCCGCCGGTATTGACAGCGCTCCACTCGAATCGGTCGTAAAAGTATTATTTGTAAATGGTACTCCAACTGCGTCGCCAATCATGACTTGGGCATTTGCTATTGGATTGCCTTCTGTATCTTGAACGTTGATGGCGGGTGAATTGTTTAAGATTTTGATGATCGAATTCGGATTTGATTTATCACCGAAATGTAGTCGATCGCAACTGCTAGAGAGAAAACTTACTATTGTAAAAAGCGATAGAAAGTAAGGTTTTGATTTCATTTGGCCTCGATTTTTTATTCGGCTCTTAGGTGTACCCTTTAATTAGAAGGAGTCTCGCGAATTCTGTCAAGGTTTACACTCTGCGCATGCTTGGAAGTTGTTTACGTTACAGATTAAATCAGGCACTTTGTCTCTAGTCTAAGGGCTCGCGAATCACAAGAGGTGGTCTTGTTATATAGTAAAATCGTATCACTTGCAAAAGAAGCTGGTGATGAAATTATGAAATTTTATCGAGCGAGCGATCTCCGTGTGGAGACTAAATCAGATGACTCGCCCTTGACGCAAGCGGATCTCAGAGCAAATGAAATCATTTTAAAGGGACTCAAAGAGATATCAAACGAGATTGTTGTCTCTGAAGAATCAGAATTAAATAAATCTCTTGATTTGAGAGAGAAGAAGTTTTGGCTCGTAGATCCTCTTGATGGAACTCGAGATTTTGTCGCGGGCCTTGGAAGTTTTTGCGTGAGTATTGCATTGATTGAAAACTGTCGGCCTATATTGGGAGTGCTATACTCTCCAGTTTTAAATGAAGTGTTTTGGGCTCAAAAAAATCAAGGCAGTTTTTTAAACGATAAAAAAATATATAATTCAAGTGATCGAAGTGGGCTATACGCACTTGCAAGTGGCGCGACCCATCCTTCTGAGAGGATGAAAAATTTCTTAAATATTTCTAAGGTTGAAAAGCTCACCAGATATGGATCAGCCTTAAAATTTGGTCATCTCGCTCGAGGCGATGCTGATATCTATCCACGATTTGGAGAGACTTCAGAGTGGGATACGGCTGCAGGTCAAATTATCTGTGAAGAGGCCGGTTGCGAGGTATTGGATTTGCGGACTTTAAAGCCCCTTCAATACGCCAAGCCTGCGTTTCGCAATTCGGGATTTATGTCAGTACGCAAGGACCTGGTTGCAACATTTCACAAAATTTTGTCAGATATACAGTCACAACTTCCTCCAAAATCTTAGGTCTTAGATTGAGACATGGACTTGTGCACCCTACATACTCTATGCGAAAATAGAAGCAAGAGGTTGCGACAAATGAAAACTTTAGCTCAGTTAAAAGAAATGCCAGTTCAGCACTTGGAAGCTGTGACCGAAGTTACGAGTAAAGTCCGATTTTCATCTCGCGATGAAATCGAATTGAATCTAAAGCTTTCAGGTACAAAACTGATGAGCGCAGAAATCAAATCAATCGCCTGTCCTGAATGTCTGGATGAAATCAAGAGATTGAAGATTAATCTTAAAGCTCATTCACAAGATTTCTCAAAGATGCCTTTGCCGAATGGCAATCACCATTCTGCCATTTTAATGCGGGAACTCATTTTGAGATCACGCAATCAGTGGGCGCCCCCATATGAAGAGCCCGAACTCTGTCATTGTCGAAAAGTCGATACTGCAATTGTTGATGCGGCCATCGTTGGAGGACTACACAATGTTGTCGAAATCGGCGAAAAAACCATGGCAGGTACCGCGTGTGGAACCTGTCGGCCAGTCAGTCAAATGCTGATCGACTATCGTTTGGATGATGATTAGCGTTTGGGTCGGCCCGGCTTTTCTTGAGCGGGGAGAAGAGTGCCAGTCGCCAAATAGTGATCGAGCATAGGTCCCAGTTTGCGTCTGCAAGATCCGCCACATGGACCGACTCCAGCTGTCGTTTGATCAAAAATTTCATTGAGAGTTTGCGCGCCGCTGGTAATCGCAGCCTCAATATTCTCGCGGGTCACATTATTGCAAAGACAAATTATTTCGGAGCCTTTTTTTCGCGCCCTAGGATCATGCGGATTCATGGGTCTTATTGCGATTGGAAGAAGTTTTTTCGAGTGTCGAATCAAGAGCAAAAGTAAGGGCCTCTAAGACCTTGTGTTTAATGCTGTCATAAGTTCCGGTGAGGTAAGCGCCGGACGAGAAGAGATGTCCGCCACCGCCGAGAGACTCAGCAATTTTTAAAACATCAAATTGGCCTTTACTGCGAAGTGAGAGCTTGAATTTTTGCGAGCCATCTTCTCGTAATAATGCTGCCGCCTGAAGAGATTGGATGTTCATCAGCAAATCAATCACATCATTGCTGTCATCTGTATCGAGTGCAAACTTAGTTAGATCTTTCGCGTGAAGTTTTAAAATCGCGAGTTTTCCGTTAGAGAAATACTCGATTTGGCTGAGGGCGTGAGCGAGAAACTCCATTTTTTGAACGGTGTAGTTTCCAAAAAGTTTTTGATGAATGTCTTCAGCATGAATATCGTGTTTGAGAAGTTCGGCAGCCATCAAATGTGATCTGGAAGAGTTTCTCACAAAGCGAAAGAGTTGAGTATCAAACGCAATGCTTGTATAAAGCGCGCGTGCAATATTTTGATCGAGAGGCACGCCGAGAATTTCGATGAGCTCAAAGGTAATCTCACCAGTGCTTGCAGCCATTGTATTAATAAATGATCCATTGGTAGGACTTGGTCCTTGAACTAAAATTGGGTGATGATCGATAAACAAAATCTCTTTTGCCCGAGATTGAAATTCAGTAAACAGCGGCTCAAGAAGTCTTGAGTCATTTGTATCAAAAATCAAAACCAAGTCAGTTGCATCGATCTTTCGAGGTTTATCTTCATAAACTTCAATGAGGTGTCCGGCTTCTAGAAACTGGTATTTTCTGGGCGTTTGATCGACATTTAATATCCGCACATCCTTTTTCATTTTTTTAAGGGCGTGGTAGAGGGCAATTTCACTTCCAAGACCATCGCCGTCGCATTGGCGGTGGGTGCTTAAAATGATATTCTGGGAACTTTTGATTTTTTGAGCTAATTTCCTAAGCATCTCTATACACCATGAAATCTCGCCTTGGCTTGGCTAACTAAAATTGAAGAATCCAGCTGTCAGAATACTTGTATCTTATCGGATGTCCTACCATAAATTTGACCTTTGCGGGCTGTGCCGCACGAAATCAAGCCTAAGATCGGGCAAGGGGAGCATTGCATTTGAGATGATGGATTTGGCGTTGCGCAAATGAGGGGAATTGGCTATACAGTTGAGCCTTTAAATGACCAAGGAGCAGGCATGCCGGAAAATGATAAAATTGGTACAGATAGTCTACCGCTCACGATTCAGGGGAAACTTAAACTCGAAGAAGAGTTGAAGCGCTTAATTACAAAAGAGCGCCCCTCAATCATCAAAGCGATCGAAGAAGCGCGTGCTCATGGTGACATCA
>JAYUEB010000609.1:0-3501 GCA_043739525.1 Bdellovibrionales bacterium | reverse complement strand
GTTTCAGTCGGAATAAACTGAGTACCCTCTTTGCGGACCAACCCTGCCTCACAGAGAAACTGCAAGGTCTCAGCGATACGCGAGAGAGAAAGACCTAAATGTTTTGACAGTTCCTCTTGCGTTCTCCATTTCGGAATTGTCAAACCAATTTGCGCCGCCAAAAAATACCAAACGCTATAAAAAATCGCGCGTTGTTCTTCACTTAAAATATTTCTCTGTCCTAATCGTTTGGTAAGAACAAGACGACTTTCTAAAATATGATCGATTTGTTCTTGAAAATGCGTCTTCAAGCTATGAGTTCCGGAGCGGTCCCTTTGCACCATCAACAAAAAGATTTGTCCCTCTTCTTTGGTATGAGCAAAGAAGCGATTGAGCGCTTCGGCCTGTTCAAGGCTTAGGTTCGCGTGGCCATTTAAAACATGAGTGATGTAGGTCGGCAAGAAACCGGCGCGATCGAAACAATATTTCCAAATTGGCATTGGGAAGTTTCTCTGAAACATCAAGTCTTGCATGAAATTGGGCACATCTTCGGGATGCCCCACAACAGCACTTGGGTGATGGATGAAGGAGTCATGTTTACTCAGCTGTGGGCGACGCTTCGCCACCAGTACGATCCCGAAAGTAAGGACAGCGTGCTTTTGCCATTAGGCCGCATTGAAACTCTCTCACAAATATTTGATCCTCTTTCAGGAATTTCATTTGTGACTTCGTGTCCAGGCTTTGCGTGTTGGTTAAGTGCTCCAATGCCAGCGATCATTCAAAAGGCTTTGCACATTCACTTATCAGATACCATGAATCATCCTTTGGTGACCTTGAGATTCTCGCAGACGTTTGTGCCAAATCCAGTGCCTGCGAACGAACCTCCACCACCGACTTTCAAAATGACCTTCTCAATGAATGGAAAGTTAATTGAAAAAACTGTCGATCTCGAAGCCGTTAAGCTGGAGTACGATTTTGTACCGCGACTTTATTTATCGGGAGCGTATAACCCTGAGGTTGCCTACTTGAGACGTGTTTATAACGGAACCTTCAGGACGAAACTCGTTAGTCAAGGCGTGACGATTCCCATGATTGTAATCGTTCGTAATAATTTTATTAAGGTCAGCATTTTTGATACGACGACGAGTGATTGGCAAGATTGGTTGACGATTTCTCCAGTCACTGTACGCGATCAAAATTCTCCAAAATAGACCCCCTTTTTGCCGCAGCTTAAGGTTCGCATACCGTGCCGACGCCAAGCTGCGGGTTGAACCTAAATGGGGCGACTCTTTTGTGATCAATATTTGTGGTCAATCAACAGCCCTTACAATTTTCGGCTCCCCATTTGTATGATTTTCGTAGTGCTCTTGTTCTTTGTAAGAACGCATGAACTTGAGCCTGGCACCGAGATTGCTTTTAAACGCAATAAACGAACCCTGGAGAAAATAATGTTTAAATCATTTTTGTCATTTGCTGTATTGGCTGTGTTGGTTTTTTCTGGCCAAGCAAATGCGAAAGTCTGTGATGTCACATACAAAGTTAAAGGCGGCGGCATTCAAGCAGGCGTTGGTTTTTTTGAGTTGAAAGGCAAAGGCACGATCACTTGTTTTGAAAAGGGTACGGTGACTCGAATTCCAATTCTGGTTAAAATTGGTGGTAGCGTAATCGCAGCAAGAAAAGCTGGCGAAATTCTTTTTATGCAGGGTATTGCAACAGGTTTGGGATATGTTGATTCTCCACTTGAATTGCTTGGTCGATACTCAACTCTTCAGGCCGCAGGTGCAGCGGGTATTGGTATGGGATACTTTTCTGGTTTAAGAGCTTCGAGCGGAACACTCGTCGGAACTTTTGGCGTGAGCCTCGTTGAAGGCGTTGGACGCATGTCAGGATACGCGACCGTTGAATTCGCTCGCGATCCATCGAAAGCGATCTTAACCGACGCCTTATAATAAAGAACGAGACTTTATCGAGAGGCCACCTTGTGGCCTTTTGGTCCTAGAACCTTTTGAATTTGAGCATCCTCATTATTGAAATAACCTTTTGCATTTTCAGCACTCGCCCAAAAATTATCGAGAATGTTACGGGCCTGCGAATATTTCTGTTGAGCTAAAAGAATTCTCAAAAGCTCACCCGTCGCCGAAACTGCCAACTTATCTGGATTCTGCTGAATTGAGAGCTTCAAATAACGAATCGAAGCATTGTAATTGTGTTCGCTTTCAAGTGCGAGAGCATATTGAAGAGCTACTTTCGGATCTTTGCCACCTTTTTTATAGTAAGCATCAAAGGTTTCAAGGGCAACGTCGGCTTCGTGAGTTTTCACTTCAAGTTGTGCCAGTAAAGCAATCGCTTCGATATCTCGCGTTCTTAAATACATATCTATATAAGCTTGCTTCGCACACTTTTCTTTTCCGCGAGCAATACATGCCTCTGCTAACTTCATATAACCTTTAGCATCAAGTATTCCAAACATATGTTCAGCTTTTAACAAAGGTACTTGAAGCGCATAGGGCCCCCAGCTCTGAAGGTGGACGTAGGCCAAAGCTAAAATAATAGAGAATAAGATATAAGCTGCAAAAACACTTCGATCACGCTTCTTAAGAGCGAGCACTAGCGAGTCTTTGGCGCCGTATCCGCAGACGCAGACCTGGCCAAATGCCATTTGGCTGCTACATCTAGGACATTGAAGTGTCTGCTTAATCGGACTTTGAATTGTGTCTTCATTTGAGTCATGGCTTGAGATCATTGGCCCCCACCTTCACTGAAAAATAGAAATGCATTAATATCCCCAGCAATTAAATTGCAAGCAAAGGGCCAGCGAAGCGACATGAAGATAGACTAGTTAGCTGGTTTCAAATGATCACAAGGTAGGCAGACGTCATAATTTAAGTCTAATTACGATCGCCTCCAGTTTTATCTGACTCTCTCAATTTGAAACACTCGACCACTCGTGACCGATCGGTGAAGCTCAAATTATGGGTAAATAGGAATACCACTAAAATGCGGGGACTCTTGAGTTGTTTTGCCCGATCGATAAAGCTTATAGAGAAAATAAGAGCCTATCGACTGGCACAAAAACTGCTATACATAATGTCGTCGGGTTGTTGAGCCACTTCACAGAGCAAGCATAAGCACGAACTTCCCTAAAAGACGTTCGTACCGAGCAGGTGAGTGACGATAACCTTACAACTCTAAAGAAGTAACGAAAGTTATTTTTATGAGTTTAGGTCTTACAGATATTTGAGACGAGAAATCGATCGAATTATGGTGGGACTTACGAGGTCTGAAGAGCAGTGGCAATTGCTTCAGATCTCACTTTTTTTAAAACCCTTCTTTTTCCCCCTTGCGGGGAACTCATTTAAATAAATTTAGCTTGCGACACAATTTCATAGGATTTCATACGATCAGCGTGTTCATAGATGCCCGTTGAAATAATGAGTTCATCAGCTTGGGTACTATCAATTAGTAGGTCGAGCTGGTTTCGAACTTTATATCGATCGCCCATGACTAAAAGACCTAGCATTG
>JAYUEB010000608.1:0-10529 GCA_043739525.1 Bdellovibrionales bacterium | reverse complement strand
CAAATTTGATTAGTTCTTCAACCAAGTGACGTTGTTGATTCACCTTGATTGGGTAAACTCCACGGTAAGAACCTTTGTAGGAGTTATCTTCAATGGCTTTTGCAAAACAGCCAGAGAGAAGATCGATACGAGAACGAGTAATATCAGGAAAACGAATGAGCATCGGATAACGAATGCCGCGCTCTTGAAGATCTTGGCAAAGCTCCATCAGGTCAACGCTTGGACCCTGTGGACCACGTGGCGTGACCGAAATGCTTCCTTGAGTATTAATATCAAAGAAAGTGGAGCCCCAAGCTCCGACACCGTACAACTCTTTACTTTTTTCAATCGACCAGTTTGTAGGTTGAGTCAATGTTTCGATCTCCCATAAAATTGACACGTTGTAAAAATATTTGAGTACACTAATTATTTGTGCACGACAATAAATTTATTCTGAGTTCAGCCACCCTGAGGTCTGTCAACCGGAACGGAAACTGGCAGACCGCTTGCGGGGGCGGCTGCCTGAATTTTCAGAGTCTTATTTTACAATGAGATTTAAGATACGCCCAGCTTTGTAAATCACCTTGTCTATGGGCTTTCCGCCGATTGCGTTCGCGACAGCCGCGACTTCTTTCGCAAGCGCTACAGCGACCTCCTCAGAGGCGTCCTTGGCGATCTCGATGGTTCCACGAGACTTGCCGTTCACTTGAACTCCCATCACAAGAGTTGAGTCTATCGTAAGTGCTGGATTGAAACTTGGCCAAGTCGCTATCGAAACCAAGGACTTCTCACCAAGACGAGCCCAAAGCTCCTCGCTCATATGTGGAGCCATCGGAGCCAAAATTTGAACGAATCTCTTCAAGACCGAAGTGGAGCGGCAGTTCTGTTTGTAGATTTCATTGAGCAAAATCATCAGAGCCGATATAGCGGTATTGAAGCTGAGTGCCTCGATATCTTCGCCGACCTTTTTAATTGTTTTGTGCAAAAGACGTTCGACTTCTTCAGGAGCCGGCTCGTCTTTCAATAAAAGATTTTCGTTCTCATCGACCGTCCAACGCCAGAGGCGGTCCAAAAATCTTTGAACCCCGTCGATGCCGTTTTCGTTCCATGGCTTGTCTCGGTCCATTGGGCCCAAAAACAAAATGAAAAGTCTTAAAGCATCGGCACCGTACTTTTCGCGAACCTCATCTGGGTTTACGACGTTGCCACGTGATTTCGACATCTTCTCGCCATCGAGACCTAAAATCATTCCTTGGTGAGCAAGCTTTTGAAAAGGTTCGTCACTTGAAACAATTCCGGCATCAAACAAAACTTTTTGCCAAAAGCGCGCATAGAGGAGATGACCGACAGTATGTTCAGGTCCACCGACGTAAAGATCAACCGGCATCCAATATTTTTGGCTTTCAAAACTGACGGGCGCCTCATCATTTTGCGGATCACAATAACGTAAAAAATACCAACTTGAGCCGGCAGATCCAGGCATCGTATCGGTTTCACGTGTGCCGACTTCGGCTCCGCCATTGTATTTCACCCAATCTTGATTGCGGGCGAGAGGTGCTTCGCCCTTTGCCGATGGTGTATAATCCGCCACTTCAGGAAGCAAAACGGGCAATTCATTGACAGGTAAAGTTTTGGTTCCCGCCTTTGGAAAGTGCACGACAGGAAAAGGTTCGCCCCAGTAGCGTTGGCGGCTAAACAGCCAGTCGCGAAGTTTGTACTGAACTTCAAGTTCACCAATTTTTTTGCTTTTAAGCTCAGAAATCATTTTCGCAATAGCTTGGTCTTTTGAAAGACCATTCAAGAAATCTGAATTAACCAAACTGCCATCTTCGGTAAATGGCAACTCAGCTTCGGTATTCTTGCCCGCAGGATTATTTAAAACCCGTACGACGTCGAGCTGAAACTTTTTTGCAAACTCAAAGTCGCGTTGATCATGAGCCGGAACGGCCATGATGGCCCCAGTTCCGTAATCCATTAAGACATAGTCGGCAGTCCAAATCGGAATTTTCTTTAGGGTAAACGGATGTCGTGCATAAGCCCCGGTAAAAACGCCCGTCTTTTCGATATTGGCTTTGCGGTCAAGTTCGCTCTTACGAGATGAATCGAGCACGTAGCCATCAACTGCAGATTTTTGAGGGGCTGAGGTTATTTTTTTGATCAAAGGATGCTCGGGAGAGATCACCATAAAAGTTGCGCCAAATAAAGTATCAGGTCTGGTTGTGAAGACCTCAAGTTTGGCATCAGATGAATCGATGTCGAAAAATATTTTAGCGCCGCTGGATTTTCCGATCCAATTTTTTTGCGCGTCTTTCGTACGTTGAGGCCAATCCACTTTGTCGATATCGACAAGCAATCTTTCAGCGTAATCGGTGATTTTAAGCATCCATTGCTTCATAGGCATACGAATGACGGGATGGCCTCCACGTTCGGATTTACCGTCAACCACTTCTTCGTTTGCAAGAACCGTTTTAAGTTCTGGGCACCAGTTGACCGGAACTTCTTTTTGATAGGCAAGGCCGCGCTCAAAAAGTTTGGTAAAAATAAACTGAGTCCATTTGTAATATTTAGGATCGCAAGTGGATACTTCACGAGACCAATCAAAACTAAAACCGAAGGAGAACAACTGAGCCTTAAAGTTCTCAATCGCTTTTTGTGTCGTAATAGCCGGGTGAATTCCCGTTTGAATTGCGTATTGTTCAGCAGGTAAACCAAAGGCATCATAGCCCATCGGGTGCAAAACATTAAAGCCACGAGTACGCTTGTAGCGCGAGATCACATCTGTCGGTGTGTAAGATGCCATATGACCGATATGAAGTCCCGCACCTGAAGGATATGGAAACATATCGAGTGCGTAGTACTTCGGTTTTTTTGAATTGCTTTCAGCTTTAAAAGCTTTGTCAGCCTCCCACTTTTTTTGCCAATGAGAGTCTCTCTCTTGATGTTTGTACGACATCGTGTTGCCTTTCTAATTCACGTCCTCTTCGACTTGCTCATTCGGATCGATCACGGTGGTCGTACCGTTTTTTGATCCGAGCATTGAGCCGTCGTAGTATTTACTGTTTTTCTTTTTAGATTTTTTATCGGGTACCACAATTTCATCAGTCGGCGGCCCAGCGCCAGCGGAATTCACAACAGGAGTCGGCGTTTCAGCATGATTAATCAGATCTTTTGGGCCTGAACTTAAGAGCAAATAATCACTTCGACCATGTTGATCAATGACGGCTACATAACGAGTGGGATCCAAATTGCGGCGGTAATAAGATCTGCTTGTTTGTAAAATGATACAGCCCAAGTCTGCGGTGCCGGTTTCATCCCGAGCCGAACCGACGCAAGGTGGTTCAAGGCTGTACTCCTCGTCATTTCTTAAAGAGAGTTGAGAGGTCGTAATTGAAAAAACCGGTCTCTTTAAAATTTTCTCAAGTTGTGCAATGGTATTTCCGGCAAGGAGGTGAGAGCTCATTGTCGAATAAGTATAAACGAGAATGTGTTTTTCTTGAGCGAGCAAACTCTTGATAAGTGCACCCGCATCGCCAAGCTCTTCGCCATTAATCGAAAGAGGAATCACAGTCAAAGTTGTAGGTAAAGACTCAGGCTGCGCGAGGCGAGGATCCGTGATGAGGACATCAAAAGGTTTTCCTTCATGATTGGCGACCCGAATGAGGCCGGCAACGATGTTTTGGTGAAAAACACTTTTGGCAGGAACGCCGATAACCAACAATTTCTCGGCAGCAAGTTCGCTATAAAAGCGTCTGAAGATAACGGCCCCAATTTCATCGGGTGTGGAAAAGTATGAGGGTTTCAAAATATTGATGGGTCGCGCCTTAACACCAAAGTGAATGATGACCGTCATGAGTCCGATAAAAAAGGCGACTAAGATCAAGCTATAATAGATTTTCTTCATAAGTGAATAAGTCCTACAAGGCAAAAGTCTATTCATCAACTTCACATGGGCTTTCGTCAATGCATTGACGAGGGCCTAAGAGCTGCGTTATATTATCGAACAGTACTCCGTCCAAGCTAAAATGTTGGGTGCTTGCTTGTCCTTTTTCCTCGTCGTTTCTCTTTGGCTACTCGAATTGGCATTTGGCCATTCCCTCGTCGCCAAAGACAAACCACGAGAAAAAAACAGCGCATTCACCCATCATCTTAGCTTAGACGGAGTACTCCCGAGTGAAAACTCAAAATTTAAAAAAGGACTTGATCCATGCGACAGGTACCTCAAAATTTAAATTCGTCTGTTCTTTTGCTCGTCGGCTCAGGGCGTCTAGCTATGCATTTGAGCTACTACTTCGAACTCGAGAAGATTTCTTTCAAAACTTGGTCTCGCAAGTCTCAGGATTCATTTGAGCTAAAAAGTTTAGGTTCGCAGATCGTCTTGTTGGCCATTAGTGATGCGGCCTTGGCTGAGTTTGTTCATTCTCATCGGGAGCTTTTAAAAGATAAAATTTGTCTTCACTTTTCGGGAGCTCTTCAAGTGGAAGGTGCGTGGGGAGTTCATCCGCTCATGACCTTTTCGGATCAAAAATATGATCTTGAGATCTACCGAAGCATTCATTTTGTTCTTGAAAAAGGGGCTCCGGCCTTAAGAGAGCTCATACCTCAATTGGCAAATCCATTTTCATACATAGCAAATGAGAAGCGGGCCCTCTATCACGCCCTATGTTCTCTCAGTGGCAACTTTTCGGTCTTACTTTGGGAATACGCGATTCAAAGATTCGAAAAGGATCTGGGTTTGAATGGTCAGGCTTTGACGCCCTATTTGCGTCAGACATCGGCCAATATCGAAGGTTTTGCCAAAACACAAAAGTCGGTTTTGACTGGTCCGCTAGTTCGAAAGGATTTCGGTACTATTGAAAAACATCTCGCGGCACTGTCGAATGATCCGATGAAGCAAGTTTACGAGGCCTTTGTGAAATTTTATCAACTCTCCCGAGAGGAGCACACTCTATGAAAAACATTTTAGATTTTTACAAAGCAAAAGAGGCGAAACAAAAAATTTCGATGGTCACTTGCTACGATTCGTGGTCAGCAAAAATTATTGAGACAAGCAAAATCGATTGCATCTTGGTTGGAGACAGTCTCGCGATGACAATGCACGGGCATAAAGACACCTTGAAGGCGACCCCTGAGCTCATGGCACTTCATGTGGCAGCCGTTCGCGAGGGCGCTCGGGAAAAATTTGTTATTGGAGACATGCCATTTCTTGCTCACCGAGGAAGTCTTGATGAAACACTCAAGGCCGTTTCAATGATTATGCGAGCAGGTGCTCAAGCAGTTAAAATTGAGGGAATCGAAGGCAGCGAAGAAACTTTCGCACACATTGTTGATTCGGGCGTTCCAATCATGGGTCATCTCGGATTAACTCCGCAGTCGTATCATAAATTTGGTGGATTCAAAGTTCAGGCAACAGATGATCAAGCAAGCGAATGGCTTTTGAAGCAAGCTCAAAAACTTGAAAAGGCAGGTTGCTTTGCCGTGGTCCTTGAGTGTGTTCCGGCTCGAGTTGCTGAGCATGTGACGGCAAATATAAAAATTCCAACAATTGGAATAGGTGCGGGAACTGGTTGCGACGGACAAGTACTGGTTTTTCAAGATTTGATGGGCTTTAACCACGACTTTAAACCTAAATTTGTCAGACGTTACCTTCAGGGCTTTGAGCTCCTCCAAGCTGCTTTTAATGAATTTGATAAAGACGTAAAGGCAAAAACTTTTCCTGATCAAAGTGAGAGCTTCTAATATGGAAATAATTAAAAACGTTCAAGAATGGCAAAAGCTTCGCAAAGAATTACCGCCACATATTGGTTTTGTTCCGACGATGGGAGCTTTACACCGAGGTCACGGATCATTACTTAAACTTTCTCACGCCGAAAACGCGGTAAGTGTATTGAGTATTTTCGTAAACCCGACACAATTTAGCGATAAAAAAGATTTTGAAAAATATCCTGTTACTATCGATACAGATACGAAGCTCGCGAAAAATTGGGGAGTCGATTATTTATTGCTCCCTCAAGCCAGTGAGATTTATCACGATGACTATCGATTTAAACTTACCGAAAACAAGCTTTCGACAATCTTAGAGGGTCAGTTTCGTCCTGGGCACTTCGATGGAGTACTCAGTGTCGTGCTTAAATTATTTAATATTGTTCAACCTAGTCGAGCTTATTTTGGTGAAAAGGATTATCAACAACTGAGACTCATTCAAGACATGGCGAGGTCCTTATTCCTTCCGGTTGATGTGATTTCTTGTGAAACAATAAGAGAGTCTGACGGACTTGCCATGAGCTCGCGCAATGCACTGTTGAGCGAAGAAGCGCGAAAGAAGGCGCCACTTATTGCGAAATACTTAATGTCGGAGCTCTCAAATGAAGAGGTGAAAAGTCGCCTCGAGTCAGAAGGATTTGAAGTTGAGTATGTTGCAAATGAAATGTCTCGAAGACTAATTGCCGCAAAAATCGAAGGCGTAAGGTTAATTGACAATGTCAAAAAATAATCCGGCGAAAGTATTATTTCAACTTTCAGGTTCGATCGCGTGCTTTAAAGCTTGCTCCGTCATTTCTGCGCTTGTGAAACAAAATTGCGAAGTGCAGGTTGTTGCGACAGCTTCCGCACTTGAGTTTGTTGGCCTTGCAACGCTTGAAGGTCTAACGGGCAAACCAGTTATGACGTCTGTTTTTCAAGCAGGTGAATACATGGCGCACATTCGCCTCATCAATTGGGCAGATCTTGTTATTTTATGTCCCGCAACGGCAAATACGATTTCAAAACTTGCAAGTGGCATAGGCGACGATCTTATTTCGACCTTGTTCTTAGCTTATGATTTTAAAAAGCCTTATTTGGTTGTTCCAGCGATGAATACCAAAATGTATTTGCATCCATCAACGCAAGCCTCGATTCAAAAATTGAGATCTTGGAATATTGAAATTTTAGAAACCGCAAGCGGCGTTCTCGCTTGTGGCGAAGAAGGAATGGGCCGTCTGCTTGAGCCTGATCAAATTATGGCGGCAATTCAAAAACGTTTGCCAATGCTTGAATCAGAAACGTCGGGTCACGCATTAAAAGTTTTAATTACCTCGGGCGGCACTCGTGAGGCGATTGATGGTGTTCGCACAATTACGAATACCAGTACCGGGCGAACAGGTTCGCATCTTGCAGATTATTTTTCGGCAATTGGTCATCGCGTGACCTTTGTCAGCGCGGTTGGATCAGCACAACCAGAGTTACCAGTTCAAAAAGTTTCATTTACGAGCTTTGCGGATTTACAGAGATCGCTTGAAAATCTACTTAAGAATAATTACTTTGATGTCGTGATTCACGCGGCGGCGGTAAGTGATTTTACGATCGATAAAATTGAATCGAATGGGGGCTCTGTTTCGGCCCAAGCCGCCTACAAGCTAGACTCAAATACCGAAATGACCTTAAAACTCAAAAAAACACCAAAGTTGATTGATCAAATTAAGAGACTTTCGCAGAACCGAAACCTCGTTTTGGTCGCGTTTAAACTGCTGTTGAATTCAGAGGAACAAGAAAAACAAAAAGCAGTTGAAAGACTTTTTGAAGGTTCTAAAGCCGACCTTGTTGTTCGCAATGAATTGACTGAAATCCAAGAGGGAAAACACCGCGCTCAAATTTTTGATACTACGAAAATGCTAAAAGAAGTGAAAAATAAAGATGAGCTTTCAGCAGCGCTTGAATCTTTGGTAAGAGAGCGAGTCGAACTTCGAAAAAATATCGAAGCAGAATTTCAAAGTCAGGAGAATTCAAAATGATTTTATGCCTAGATGTCGGAAACACACAAATCCATGGCGGAGTCTTTGACGGCGATAAATTAAAAATGCAATTTCGCCGAACTTCTGAGTTTCGCGCATCGAGTGATGAGCTCGGCATGTTTTTGCGAGGAGTTCTGCGGGAAAACGAAATGGATCCGGACGCAATCAAACAGGTAGCGATGTGTTCGGTTGTCCCAGATGCGATCTATTCATTGAAAAATGCCTGCATAAAATATTTCGATAAATCACCATTCGTGCTTCAAGCCGGAGTTAAGACAGGTTTAAAAATCAAGTATCGAAACCCACTCGAGGTCGGAGCGGATCGCATTGCAAATTCAATCGCAGCAACCGAGCTTTACCCAAACGAAAACCTCATCATCGTTGACTTCGGTACGGCCACTACTTTTTGTGCCATTAATAACGAACGCGAATATCTCGGTGGAGTGATCATAGCCGGCCTTCGCATTTCGATGGAGGCCCTCGAGAATCGAACAGCAAAACTTCCATCAGTTGAAATTACATCTTTGAAAGAAACTTTAGGCCGCTCAACAGTTGA
This sequence comes from Bdellovibrionales bacterium, assembly GCA_043739525.1. Classification (GTDB taxonomy): domain Bacteria; phylum Bdellovibrionota; class Bdellovibrionia; order Bdellovibrionales; family JAMPXM01; genus JAYTQQ01. Next base: position 2,228 of record JAYUEB010000608.1, on the reverse strand, counting down.
GAGTATTCAATCGGGCCTCTATTTTGGAAATATCGGAATGGTAAAAGAAATCAAATCACGCCTGATCCAAGAATGCTTTGCTGGAGCGAAAACGCGGGTCCTTGCGACAGGCGGATTTTCAAGCCTTTTTGAAAAGGCGGGACTTTTTGATCAGATTATACCTGATCTTGTCTTAAAAGGTCTTAACCACGCACTTAAGATGAACGTTTAAAGGAGTTACTATGGAACTAACAATGTTGAAATGCAAAATTCACCGTGCGGTCGTAACAGACGCTGATTTGAATTACGAAGGATCTATTTCTGTTGATCCCGTCTTATGTGATGCCGCCGGCCTTTACGAGTTTGAAAAAGTCGACATCTACAATTGCAATAATGGAGCGCGCTTTTCAACCTATGTTATCTATGGTAAGCCGGGCGAAATTTGCTTGAACGGCGCGGCTGCGCGACTTGTATGTAAGGGTGATATCGTTATCATCGCAGCATTCATGGGCGTGAAGTCTGATGAGGTCCGTGAGCATAAACCATCTTTGGTTTTTGTGGATGAGAAGAATAAAATTAAGAGTATTACACATAAGCATTAGGCGTTTATGTCTGTCTAAGACCTAAACAGTGTGATGACAATTTTTGAAATCAGAGTCTTTAAAATCAATTAAATTGATGTAGGTCACGCATACTTCTTGTAAGTAAAGTTGTATGCGTATTTTTATTCTAGCTTTGTTTACTATCTTATTTGCTGGCTCATTTGCCTCGGCACACAACAATGAGTGTTATGCTTTCTTCAATCCATTTTTGAGTGTTCGTTTTAGCATCGAAGACACGCCGGACCATCACTATGACTATGTTTTGCGCGGGCAACAACTTAACCATTGGACGCAAATAGCTCTTCTTAAAATAGCTGACCCGAGTCTAGACGTGAGTCCCGAGGCAAATGCGATTGCAAAAGCTTTGGCGCCATTTAAAAACGCCGTTTTAGGTTTAGGAGCTTTTCGCGCTAGCCGAATCGATTCGCACTTCATTTCGGAATCCTTAAATTTGCTCTACGAACAACACAGCTTAGACGAAGTCCACATAGTATTAGCTTCGATGTTAAGCAATCCCAATCTCAGAGGCAATTATTCAAAAGGCATTGTACGTGCACTTGAAAAGGCCATGAACGAGCTCTCTCAGCCTTAAGATTTTGGTCTTAGTTTATCTCCCTTAAATCTTGTCATTTTTGTCTGCTAGGGCACCGCCCGTCGAAATCGATAAGCAAACCCCGGGGGCGGTGCCGCGAAGACTCCAATTTGGACGCGCTTTCGCTTGAAGGAAGTCCGAAAAAAATTCCAGGTCTCGGACTTTTGCCAAGCGAGCGGTGCCTTTCCCGGGCATAGGCGAAGCGTATCGAATTGCAGTTGCCGAATGCCATGAAGCAGCTCAAATTAAGTATTGGCGATTGTCCAAAGAGAGAGCATGGAGGTTCTCTTCATATTGGAAGACGTAGAACACGGCGTCCGCTCAGTACAAAAGAGCCGATTCATTTGGTTTTGAAGTCGGATTTTGCTACGGGAGCTCGTCAAATAACTAGGCATCGCCAAATCGTCGAAAGAATCTTGAAGAAAGCGTCTCGACTTTATCATATTCGTATTTATGACAAGGGCGTTGCTTGGAATCATATTCATTTGGTGATTTTAGGTAAGAGACGTATTGATATACAAAATTTTTTTCGGGTAGTTGCAGGCCATATTGCTCAAGAAATTTTGGTAAAACATCCCATTAAAGAACACGAGACGGGCACCGCCCCCAGAGATCCCGAAAATAAATTTTGGCAAACGAGAATTTATTCAAGACTCGTCAGTTGGGGTCGCGAACTTGAAGCTGTGCTGAACTATGTCCGCCAAAATGCTCTCGAAGCAGTAGGTGCAATCCCTTACAAACAAAGAAAAGTACGTAGAAAAAATTCCTCCTAAAATTTTTAAAATTGCTTTGGGTGTATTTTAAAGATAATTAAAATGTATGAAACATTTTATACTTCTCGCTCTCAGCCTCAGTTTTTTGGCCTGCGGTCACAATAGCGATGGCGGGGTACCGCCCGTAAATATCTTGTCGACCGACAATGGTGGTCCCAATTCAGTGAGCTGTAAAAACTTTATCGACAAATTGCCTAGTGATTTTGTTCACGGGTATGTCGAATCGCCTGAAGATCCAAGCGATAGACAGGGCACCGCCCTCCAAATATTCTACTACGGAAA
>JAYUEB010000607.1:0-3529 GCA_043739525.1 Bdellovibrionales bacterium | reverse complement strand
ATCTGAAGAGATTCCGGCAAAAATTCCCATGAACCTCACCGATTGGCCACTCTACGGTAAGAAGCGAGTTGGCGGTATTAGTTCTATGGGAATATCAGGAACAATTGCTCACGTTCTTGTCGAAGAAGCACCTGAAGTTTTAACTAAATACAAAGCTCAAGTTGAAGAGCGTCCAAGGCATTTGCTTATTTTGTCAGGTCGAGATCAGAATGCTCTCAGGGAGCTTGTTCAGAAATATATAGAATATTTATCAAGACCCGAGCTTCCTGCGCTTGCGGATATTTGTTTTACGGCAAGCTATGGTAGAACTCATTTTGCTGAGAGAATTGCCGTTACTGCGGCCCATACATCTGAATTGCGTGAAAAGCTTAAAGCTTGGCTGGCAACTCAAGGCTTAGATTTATCAGCAAGCGAAATTCCATCTCGTTTTCAGCCAATTACTGGGTTAACCAATGGAAGAATTTTGGGGCAAGAAAATGCTAAGCTCGCATTTTTATTTACGGGATCCGGAGCTCAGTACTATGAGATGGGGAAGAGATTGTATGAAAGCCAAGCTAGTTTTCGCAGTAGCATAGATCGAAGTGCGAAGATATTGACTCAATATTTAGAGTTACCAATATTGTCTGTGATGTGGGGAGAGAATCGAAATCGATTAGATGATACTCAGTATACTCAGCCAGCCTTGTTTGTTTTAGAGTTCGCACTTTATGAACTATGGAAGAGTTGGGGAGTGGAGCCAACAGCGGTATTGGGTCATAGCACCGGAGAAGTGGTTGCGGCGTGTGCGGCAGGAGTATTGAATTTAGCAGATGGCCTGAAGTTGATCAGTAAACGAGGCGAGCTGATGCAGAGTCTGTCAGGCGATTGGGGAATGGCAGCGATCAGTGCGCCAGCTGAAAAAGTAAGAGAACAGACCAAGCGCTATGGAGATTTAATATCAATAGCAGCGAATAATGGTGCTCAGAATACTACGATTTCTGCAGAGAGAAGTGTATTAAAAGAAGTTCTGGTTCAATTTGAGAAGCAAGGGATACGTGTGAAAGAGATCGGCATTTCACTGGGAGGTCACTCAGCTCAAATGGATGAGATTTTGGATGAATATGAACGAGCGGCCAATGAGCTAAAATATTCGGAGCCGAAAGTAACATATATATCGAATTTGACCGGTGGTCGTGCGAGTTTGTCAGAGATAGGCCATGGAAAGTATTGGCGTCGTCATTTGCGAGAGACGGTAGAGTTTTCAAAGGGGATCGAAGCACTTTGGGGAGAAGGTTACCGTCGATTTGTAGAGATAGGCCCTGGATCCACACTGATAGGAATGGCTGAATTATGTATAGACGAAATGAGGTCAGATTCAGAGCCCAGTATTTGGTTACCAAGTTTAAAGAAGGATGAAAACGATTGGGAGCCGCTGCTTGAAAGTTTGGGTGCCCTTTATACGAGTGGAGTTAAAATTGATTGGCTGGGATTTGAGAAAGAAACTCCACCGAGAAAGAAAGTCTCACTCCCAACATATCCCTTTCAGCGACAAAGATTTTGGATTGATGGTTCACAAAATCGAGCTAGAGGAAAAGGATCTTTAGGATTTAAGAATCCTTTGTTGGGCAATCTCTTCAATTCAGCCACCCATGAAAGTGAAAGCATATTTGAAACTGAATTAAGCTTAGATAGGAATAAGTTTTTAAGAGATCACTTAATATTTGGAGTTGCGATTATGCCGGGGTCTGCCTTTTTAGAAATGGCAACTTCAGCGGCGATGATTATCTTTGGAGAAGGTCATCATCGAATTGAGAACATCTCTTTGCTCCAGCCTCTGATTTTTAAAGATGTTCTAAGCTATCAAGTCCAGACAATTTTTGACGGGATTTCAGGTCAAGAGGCTAATTTTAGCATTGCAAGCCGTCTTCATGGTAAAGAACCGAGCGAATGGGTTATTCATGTCAGCGGAAGAGTTCTTGCACATTCTGAAATAAAACAAATTCACTCGCTAGAGAATCTTAAAAGTGAATGTAATAAAGAGCTATCTGTTGAACAGCACTATTTGAACTATTCTACAATTGGTTTGCGTTACGGTCCAGATTATCGAGTGGTTCAAACTCTTAAAGGAGCTTCAGGACACGCTCTAGCTAAAATTCAGATTGCAGATGAATATCGTCAAGAGAATTCGAGCTTCAGTTTGCACCCTATTTTACTAGATGGCTGTCTGCAGGTGTGTGGGAGCATAGCCGAGGCTCTTGGGGGGCGTACACCTTCTCTTTTTATGCCAGTTGGCATCGAGGCTTGGGAGTTTCATCAATTTAAAGGCGGGGCGCTTTGGTGTCATGCGAGCTACAATCAAGAAAAGAGCACCGAGCAGCTCGTCAATTTTGATCTTGAGATTTTTGACGAGGAAGCTGGCTTAGTGGCCAGTTGTATTGGTTTCAAGCTGATGCTGGTCTCGAAAGAAAAATTATTCTTAAATTTTGATTTTTCAAAAAGTGTAATTCTTGAGAAGGAATTATACGAATTGGCTTGGGAAAGATCAGAGGCATTGTCAGAGGTTGAATTAAAATCCACCCGAGCTGAGACCTGGATCGTGTTTGCCGACAATAGCGAGTTTTGCAAAGAATTAATTGATGAGGTTCAGAAATTAGGTGTGCATTGCATTTGTGTTTCAGCTAAGGGCTATTCAAATTCATATGCAAATTGCGAAATTGATTTCGAAGACCAAAACGCGTTTGAGACTCATTGGGCGGGTATAGCGCGGAATATAGATCCAACTAGACCATTGCGAAAAATTTTGCACTTTTGGAGTTTGCTCGATTTGTTAAAAAATGAGAATGAATTGGCTGCTGAGCGCCTGCAACGCGCTCAGTGTTTTGGAGTCGAAAGTGTTCTAGGAATTTTACGCACAGTTCAAGCAAATAGAATAAATTTAAATGGCCTTTATGTTTTCACTAGAGGAGGGCTGAGCCATGATGACCGCGTCGGCCCTCAATCTTTAAGTCAATCTATGGTATGGGGGCTCGCACGGCCACTTGCTGTTGAACATCCTGAACTGGGCGCGAAGTTCATTGATCTCGGTGAGGGTCAAGAAGGCGCAAAATTAGCTGAAATCCTTAGGGAGATCTCGATTGAAAACGTAGATGAACAAATTCTTTTGAGGTCAGGGATGAGATGGGTTCGGCGATTGGCCTTGGCAAATTTGGGCACTGCAAAGCTAAGAAATGCGAATCAGGGCTGGATTGTTCCAAAGGCCAGTTATTTAATTACCGGAGGAGCCGGAGGGCTAGGCTTAGCTCTCGCAAAATATTTAGTCGATCACGGTGCAGAAAACCTCATTCTTTTAGGTCGAAGTGAATTGAAGGCAGAAATTAAATCTTGGATGCGTGAGCAACAAGAAATGAATGTGAGAATTTGTTATCAGCAGGTCGATGTAGCCAATTATCAGGAACTAAAAAAATGTCTGGAAGAAGTTAAAAAAGAATATCCTGAATTGAGGGGTGTATTTCATGTTGCAGGAGTGGGGCAACCGAGACCACTTAAAGAA
>JAYUEB010000606.1:0-3534 GCA_043739525.1 Bdellovibrionales bacterium | reverse complement strand
GCCTTCGGGATCAGAGAAGCCTAAAGTTTCTATCATGGTCACCCACCTTAATAATACCGGGTTTCTGATTTCTCTGCGCCACAGATTCCTATTTTTTTCTTTTCTCCTAGAGGAGCTTCGGTTCCAGATCCTGCATTGGAACCTGCCTTAGACCCTCCCCTATCCCTTCGCCTAGATCTACGTAACGCTTGTTCCCTCTTTCTCCTCTCTTTGAGAAGATAAAAGGTGAAACTTTCTCAAAATGAAACACTTTGAAAAATAGATAATTGTTTAAGCTGTTTTGTGGCATCTGTGTTGCACATTTAGACAGTATCGAAGGGCAGGTCCAAATGAAGGCAGTTACATCGTTTAAGCTTTTGACGCTTGCAAGTTTGCTGTTTTACACGGGTCAACTTTTTGCCGGTGATACGATCGTCGATCCTCAGGCACAAACCGACGCCCGTCAGCGCCAGTGCATGAGCGGACTCGCCTCTGCAACTCATTTAAACTTTCCAGCTCTTGAGCCGGGAAAAAATCCGGATTATTCGGCCGAGGTTTTCAAAACTGCCGAGACGAACAATCCTGCCGCCTATAAAAGATTTACCGCATGTATTAATGGTGACACTGTTACCAACAATGATCCGAACGCTAATCCCAAGTGTGATAACGCCGAAAAAGATATTGATAAGGATCTAGAACGACTCGAAAACGATTGCAAAAATGCTCCGAAGGCCTCTGAAGATGATGATGCCGCGGCCGACAGTGGTGCTCCAACAACGGCAACTGCGAAACTCAATGTTTCAACTTGGGGAGTTTGTTTGCAAGATGCTAAAACTTGCGATCCAGCGGGCGAAAATGACTCGGCCGAAACTTGTGCCGCGAAAACTCTCGAAGATATTGCCAAAGATGGCGGCGACGTAGCGACGAAACTCGTTACTTTTTGCCAAGAGCGATATCCCAAACAGTGTGGGGCGCTGAACAAAACCGATTTAAAAGCGACAGCCAAAGACTTGGATAGCAGCTTAACCACTGAATTAGGCGAACTCAAAACGCAGATCGAGAATAAAAAGCAAGATGTTCAGACAAACCGAGACAATATCACTAAAATCAACAAAGCCGTTCAAGACCAAACGGCGCAGTTCTCGAGAGAGATAAAGGCACTGCAAACGAACTATGAAACAGATATGGAAAACCAAGGAAAACAGATCGATGCGGATCTGATCAATTTCTATAAAGTCATTGCTAATGATCAACAGGCAATTAAAACCGCGAGTGCAGCAGTCACCATTGCAGATGCAGTTAAATTTGATGCTCAAAACAAATTTGTGAATGCATGTAAAGCCGAAGCAAAAAAAGAGGCCGATCAAAAATATCCCTCAGGCGGTGTGAACTATGGTGGCCAAAATGCGCTGGTCACGCGCAATTCTCGTTGGGCAGATTATTACAGTCAAATTTTACAAAATCTCTATGGCGACGGCACAACTTGCGATAATGGTAACTACGCAAATGCTCAGCTAGCTTTACTGAACGCTAAAAAAGCTCAAGTCGACTCTGAAGCACAATTGCAAACGGATCAGACACAACTCAGAACGGCCATATCTCAAAATCAAACCAAAAAGAGTGATGCAAACTACAAAGGAATTGTCGATCAAACCAATAAGGTAAATGACTTAGCGACCGATCAAAAGAAGCGCTATACTGACATCATGAGTGATAAACAAAAGGCCATCGAAAAAGATAAAACCCTTCACGATGAATTGGTGGCTCTCGAGGCAAAATCAACGGCTGGCGCGAAAAAGAGACAGTGCATTCAAACCATTCGATCTTGCGCCAATGTTCCGGGAATTCCAAGCGGCAGCGGAAATGTCAAAGATGTTGCGGACCTCGAAGACGCTCCTAAGGCGCTCAGACGAGTCATTGGAGATTGTCAACGAGCTGCAAAATATTGTAACGATGACAGAGACAAAGACGCTAAAACCCAAATAGCCAGCAGCACTGCTGCTTTCACTGCCTACTTAAATAGTCTCGATGGGGTGAAAACGACCAATCTTAAAATACCTGCTGACGATTTACCTTTCGACACGAATGGTAAAGCAAGTGTTTGCGAAGACGCTATTGCCGGCGATCTTGAAATGAAAGGTCCCTTGCGCGGAAACAAAAAGAAGAGCACTTCAGATCATAAATAAGCCTGTCTGTGACGCGGCCCTAGCATAGGGCCTTAAGCTAACCAAACTCGCACTTCGCTTGAATATCTCGGCCATCCAAAGTATTATAATTTGTTTGATTTATATGAATTGGACGCCAAGTACTATCAACTTACAGAGCGAGTCTTAAGCCGTGAAATTAAAACATATTGTCATCTTAGTTTTTGCGGTTACTTTTCTGGCTGTTGGTGGTGGAGCGCTGTTATTTTTCTCTGCCTCAGCCAATCTTCCGCAAATTATGAAAGTGGAGGACTATAAGCCTCTTCTGGTTTCAGACGTCTTTGCTCGCGGCGGAGAAAAGATTGGCGAGTTCTCAAGAGAAAACCGCATTCTTGTTCCTTTTGATAAAATTCCTAAATTGCTAATTAATTCTTTTTTGGCTGCAGAAGATGATACCTTTTACGAACACGGAGGCCTGAACTATTTGGCAATTCTGCGTGCCTCTCTGGCAAACTTGCGGGCTGGCCGAACCAAGCAGGGCGCCTCAACGATCACTCAGCAGGTCGCAAAGTCTTTGTTGCTGACTCCTGAGCGTACTCTCTCAAGAAAAATTAAAGAAGCACTCCTGTCTTACAAAATGGAAGAGAACTTATCAAAACAAAATATTTTGTATCTATACCTCAATCAAATTTATTTTGGAGAGGGCGCCTACGGCGTTGCGGCCGCTGCACAAACTTACTTTCGAAAAAATATTGATGACCTCACAGTTGCCGAGATGGCGTTGCTCGCGGGACTTCCACAGTCTCCTGAGAGATATGCTCCGTCGAAACATCCTCAGCAAGCGAAGGATCGACAACGTTACGTCTTAAACCGCATGCAAATCGTTGGATTCATCACCAAAGACCAAGAACAAAAAGCCTTGATAGAACCTATTCAAGTTTACCTCGGAAAAGAATATAAAAGTGTTGCTGCTTCATTTGTCGAAACTCTCAGACAAATGCTCATTCCAGAAATCGGCGAAGATCGTCTTCTGAACGAAGGGGTAAAGATCTACACGAGTTTAGATTACACGCTTCAACAAGAGGCGAACAACCAGGTTCACGAAGGCTTGCGCAATGTTGATAAACGTCAAGGCTATCGCGGTGTCAGCAGACATCTCAACTCAAACGAAGAGATGAGTGCGTTTTTGTTAGCGAGCCGAAAAAGTTTGGTTCGCGAATTTGCGCCAGTGAGAATTATAGAAGCGAGCGGCAATTCTCCAAAAGATTTACCAATTACTATTTTTCACAAAAAAGATCCGGCGGGAAATACCGTCACCAGTATTCCACCTTATGTATCTAAGGGCCAAATCTTAGACGCGGTTATCAGTCGCATCGACGACAAATTGGGACTTACCGAAGTGCGCTTCGGA
>JAYUEB010000605.1:0-10634 GCA_043739525.1 Bdellovibrionales bacterium | reverse complement strand
CCTTATTTTAGCATATTATAACGAAGGGAATATTATGAAATTAAACGTGCTAAAAGTATTTATTTATGTTCTAGCAATTTCCTTTTGTACTAAGAGTTTCGCTATTGGCTATGCATCACTCGGTACAAGCTCAGAAACTTTTGAAATCGGCGGCGGCGTCACCGGCGCACATCAAACCGATCTCGACAGTTGGATGAGTGGGACCAATCAAGTTGGCACTCAAAACCTTGGCAATGCATACGAATTTTCTGTTAGTTACTTTCATCGTTTAGCCGGAACCTTTTACGAAGTCGGAATTAGGCCATCTTACTTTTTGCAAAGTGCATCAGGAGGAGGAGTCTCGACTTCTTTGAACGGATTTTTGTTGTATCCAATATTAAGAATTTATCCATTAGAGAATTCATTCATCCATTTCTTTATGGAATTCGGAATGGGTTACGGTCAAATGAACGGAACCATAAGTGAAAGTAGTGCATCTGCAAGTGCCTCGTTCACCGCAAGTGCCTTTGGAGCCGAGGCAGGAATCGGAACGGACTTTTGTTTTACTGACAGCCAATGTTTAACGGTTGAGGGAATGGTCAGGTATCATCCTCTTGCGAGAAGCATTATTTCGAGTAGCACGGGTACCTTTACAAATAACTTAACGGGAGCTTCAAGCCACGAGCTAGAGTATAACGGCCTCGATGTCCAAAATACGTTTTCGGGCGTTATCGGGCAACTCGCTTATAGTTACAAATTTTAACCTGCGATATCGAGAGCTCGCTCCCTCAGCCTCTCTGATAACATAGATGAGAGGGAGCCTGTACGACTCTCAGGCAAACTCATCGCAGCACTTAAGATAATTTCAGCGATAGGAATATTGCGCGAAACCGGCTCAGCCTGAGTGTTTGCGCAAAGTTGGGCTGGCGTTACAACGGAATGTCTTCGACAAGCCGATGGTCGGCTTTCATAAACTCCACAAATATCTTCGGAGCTTAAAAACACACAGCGATTATCTTGGATCACTCCTCCCTGCCACTCAAGACTATGTGGCGGGCGTTCTGCCTGCTGTTTGAGATGGGCTGGATCGATCGCGTAGCCACTTTGGACAATTTGAGCAAGAAGCGCAGCCTCGTCTTGGGTCACTTCGACTTCGAAGTGACAGCATGCCGCGCAGGCCTTTACACAGCTGACCTGAATGTGCGCGACACTTTCGATCGCGGTGTCCATGAGCTCGTGAAGTTTTCTTGCGCGTGCTTCTCCTGCCGGAAGAGCCAGCAATTGATCTTGAGTCCGAAAAAGCAATTGCGAAACTTCTTGCATCATTTCAGAAAACTTTGTTGGACTCAGGCGCTTCTCCCATTGGGAAATCATCATATTGAGTGTACGTGTGAGTTTGGTTGGAGACGTACGAGTTTTTTCGACAGCAGTGCCTGAGGTTTGGTTCATGAAAAATCCTGTTGGGAAGTTTGAAGAAAAACTTATTTGCCGGATCACAGAATAGCATGAACTTTAAAAAATAAAATAGAGATCGCTTCGAGGTATTGCGTTGATAGCTTCGTAATTCGAAAAGTTAGACTTCTGTCTGAAATTGACAGATCCAGACAAAATTAAAATAGCGGCAAACTAGAGTTTGCAGTTAAAACTAAGGCGTAAATTATAACCGTGATAGACGTTACTCTTGTAACAAAGAATACGGCCTTTCAATTTTTGATCGGCTCTCTCAAGATTTGTTATATCACAGCCGTATGCCTCTTTGGGAAGATTCATGAAATCAGCAAGAGCCACTTGTGTTTTTTTGCTTTTATACAAACGAACTTGCGCATCGATAAAATCGAAATTATTTTTGCCCGGCTGAATATCAATGGGAGATTGCGCTTCAATGTGAATGCGATAAAACTCTTGTTCGGGCTTGTCTGGATTTGTCCAAGTCCATCGTGCTTCGATATCAATGAATTTTCCAGATGCTGAGTTTGGTACGTCAACGAGTTTACAAAAAATAGCAGCGTCAGCTTGTCCTGAAGTATAACGACCGAGATCTCGGCTGTGGGCTTCTTTTTCAGAATTTTCTTTGACAGAGAAGCTGCCTTCTTTAGGTTGAGCTTCAGAGAGTGGAGTTGTCTTTGGATTTAAAGGCGCAGCTGCAGGACCAGAATCATGGCCCGAACAAGCTGGCAATGTTAATAATGCAGTTATTAATGCGGCTAAAATTGCAAAACCAGAAACCGTATTTGGAATCAGTTTCATGACAACCCCTCCAGGTCCATTCACATATTGATTGTCTTAACTTATCAAGAAATCACTCAAAAGCCTAGTAAAAGGCCGTTATCCCGGGATCCAGAAAAGATTTTCAAAAGCAGGAAAATTTTTGTCAGCTTATTGAACTTGAAAGTTAATACGCAGGCGTACTTTCGAGTCAAAGGCCTTGTGTTCGTTCTCGGCAGGTTTGAAACGCCATTTTTTTGCTGTTGTCAGTGCGAGAGCATCTAACTCCTCGTTTCCGCTAGAGGAAACAAGATGTGGAGTTACAATTCCAAGTGAAGTAACAAAGAAATCGATGACAATACTCGTCGCCATATCGCGGTCTCGTAAGTATTCTGGAATGACTGGAGCAGGTGAGTCGATTGGGATTGGACCATGGTTTGCCGCCAGCGTTGGACCACTATCTGTTCGATTCTTATCATCTATTGGATCTATGATTTTCGACTTTTTGCCTTCATCAGGATGTATGGCTACGCTCTTTTCAGCTCGGGGTGCGCGTGTGGGTTTTTCGTCAACTAGATGCTTGGGCTTGGGCTGCTCGTAGATCTCGGTCTCAATGTATTTCGGAGATGCCCACTCGGTTTTGACGGGAGGATGAGCCAGCCAATGTTGATAAATACCCATACCGGTTAAAAGGGAAAACTCAATAAAGAGAGCTAAGCCGGCGGCGATGACCAGCAACTTTTTTTCGTATCGCTCAATTTCAAGATGTTGAGAAAAATTCATCTTTGCCTAAGGTTTTTTTGAAGTTGAACTGGCCTCAGTCGCGAGAGCAAATTTTCGGACTCCGACTTCTCGAGCTTTATCCATCACCTGTACGACGAGTCCATATGAAACACCTTCATCGGCATTTACAACGACTGTATCTTGCGGACGATCATGCATTTCGTAAGCGAGCTGGGTTCCGACATTTTCAAGTGTGACAGCATTCTTATTTAGAAAAATACTTTTGTCTGTTCGAATCGTTAAAATAATATCTTGCTTAATTGCCTCAGGACTCGCCGAAGTTTTTGGAAGAGCAACGGGCATGGAATTAATTTTAGTCATTGCAAGAGAAGAAACCATGAAGAATACCAACAAGAAAAAAATCACATCGATCATAGGTATGATTTCGATGCGGGCTTTTTTTGTTTCACGTCTTCGAATTTTCATTACTTACCGGTTCGTTCTGCGCTCATTCTGATTTCGACTAAGCGGCTCGCGACAGCTTCGAGATCATAAATGAAAACTTTAATTTTCGCCGAGAGATAATTGTAAGCAATTAAGCTGAAGAGAGCGATCACCAGGCCTGTCGCTGTCGCAATAAGAGCTTCGGCAACACCACCTGTAATAGCGTTGGGTTCATTTACACCTTTTTCACTGAGAACTTGAAACGAAGCCATCATGCCTGTGATCGTTCCAAGTAATCCCATCAAAGGAGCAGCCGTGATCACTGTATCGATAATATCGACTCGTTTTTCTAATAACGGAACCCACTCTTCGGCCGCATTCTTCATTGAGAGTTCCATCTCTTCAATTGAATTTTTAAAGTGGCCGATACCATTTGCGATGACAGAACTAACGGGTGTTTGAATCTCGGAACAGAGCTTTTCAGCATCAGCGAGTTTACCTGATTTAATCGCGTCAAAAACTTTAAAGCGAAAATCGTTTGTGGTTTGAAAACGGCGTTTAAAAATTAAAACACGTTCGATGATGACACTGATAGAAATAAGCGCAGAGATTAACAGCGGGTACATCATAAAACCGCCGCGAAGGATAAATTCAAAGCCGCTGATTAAAGAATGCATGAAGACTCCTTAAGGATTTAAAAACCTGTTCAAACATAAGGCTTGGATATCGACCGTTCAAGTAAAAATGCCAAAACAGGTTCTTTTTGGTTATTGACAGTGTGGAATGAGATTGATCGAATGTTTTTATAAAAAGGGGGATTTATGAATTTATTAAAATGTGTTTTTGCTACGCTCGCTTTGACGCTTGTCGGTTCTTTTGTGACTGCGGCACACGCCGAAGAAACTTCGGCTGATCGCCATGGCTCTTACTACAATTGGGGTACCGGTCGAAATGGCTTCGCATATTGTTACGAATACAATGATCGGGGAGAAGTTTTGAATGAGGGACGTGCGCAATCAACTTACTATTGCGAAACAAGACATCCTTCACATTATTCTTGGGGCCGTGGTCAAAATGGTTTCGGCTATTGCTATCAATATAGCCCACAAGATGTTGTGATGAATGAAGGTCATCCTCAATCGAACTATTCTTGTGAAGCATATGAGCCCTCACACTTTGCTTGGGGTGAAGGTCAAGACGGTTACACTCGCTGCTACCATTATACTCCAGCCGGCATTCCTATGGAAGAGGGCCACCCATTTCCGAACAATTATTGTCACTAATTTGACGAGATTTGAAATTAGTTCGCTTCAAAAGGCCCGTAAGGGCCTTTTTTGCATTCTCCGCATTGGCTTTTGAATTGCTCATATCGAGTTGCCAAGTGAGCCCCGTTAGGTCAAGGGGGCTGACAGTTTCATAGCCAAGCGGAGGAATTATGAATTATTCAAATATTTGCCCACAGTGTTCGTCAGAACTCACTTCAGACTACGAGACGGGAAGCCGAATCTGTGGCTGCGGTTTCACCGAAAATCACGCCCTCACTCAGGTTTATGAAAAGCGCGATCGCAATATGATCAAGATTTACGCGATCACGAGCGCCTTAGTTTTGGTGTTTTACACTCATGTGATGAGCTGGGGTTCTTACGCTGCTCCAATTCCATTTTTAAAAGTCAGTCAGTGGACGGGTCTTGCGACTCCAAAAACTTATCAGACAATCGTTGATGCCTGCGTTCAGCAAAACAAATGGAATTGCGTTCAGAATACCTATCTCTCTTGGTATAAATCAACCGGCGACGTTGAGACAATTGCGAGTCTAGGACACTTTAGAACTCAATTGAAAGATTTTGCAGGTGCTGCAAAAGCTTACGAGTCTTACTACAATATCGGTGGAAAAAACCCACAAGTTGCAATTCAATACGCTTTAGTTTTAGAGAAAAATAATGATCTTGATAATGCGCTTAAGTATTTAAATCTTTCGATCACTCAATCGCCTCCAGACAAATTGCCTGCTCAAGCGACCGGTGAGATCGTTCAGATCTTGATTAAGCAACAAAAGCCTGAAGAAGCCCGCGAGGCAATCGTTGCTTTTTGGCAATCTGCTGAAAACGCAAAAGGTTATTTTAATACCGAGTACGATGCGATTACAAAAGCACTCGGCCCTATGAAAACTCGCGTTGCAAAAAGATAAATTAAAACGGCAATGGTCCGAGGTAATCTGCTTTGCCTACCTCGACACCGTTATGTCTTAAAATCGCATAAGCGGTCGTAACATGAAAATAAAAATTTGGAATCGAATGGCAAATCACTAAGTCTTTTCCAGACAGAGTTTTGCCTTCCCAACGTGGAGTTGTGATTCTTTTGACGTCAGCTCCTTCAAAGTCTTTAGCCGTAATTGTTTTTAAAAACTTCGTGGTACTCTCTATGCGAGTTTTCAATTCAGCAAAAGTTTTTTCATTGTCTTCGTTCTTAGGCGCTTCTTTTCCGGTGAGGCGAGAAGCCGTAAGCTTAGCCGTATCGCACGCAATCTGTACCTGTTTTGTAAAATCAAATTGGTTAGGTGCAAGGCGCGAGTTCATATAAACACTGGTCTCAAATTTTTTGTGATCAGCATGCTGGGCGGCCTTATCTAAAAAGTGAGAAAGATTGCCGAGTATTTTTATAAATTGGGGAATCGTCATGTCATAAAGCATAGAACCTCCTGATAGTTTGAAAGTCGAATATGCCCCAAGCGCTTCGAGACAGCAAGTCTCTCTGGCTCAAGTTCAAAAAGACCTGGACACCTTGCTCCAGAGCCCAATCCCGGCTGTTCAAATGAAAGATTTAGTTGGGCTCGGCGTTTTACTGAAATGCAGGCCTTGCTAGTGTATATTCAGTTATGTTCAAAATCTGCTTCGCGTGTGCACTTATTTTACTTCACATTAAGTGCTTTGCCGTTGAAGGCTTCAAGAGTCTTAGAGACTCTCCGCCCGAAGCTGTTACAAGCTCATTTGATTCGGTATTCATGGTATATTTTGATGAAGCATCCTATTACGTACATGGGTCCGCTTTTTTAATTCGGGTTGAAGTTAACGGCGAAACAACGCAACTTGATTTTTTAACGGGCGCACACGTTTTACAAAATCTTTGTCGAGAGTCCGAAGTTTGTTCAGGTCTCAAGCTCTTTCAAGATGCGAGATTGAATGTCGTTTCAGGCAGAGAAACTTTTGTTTTCGGAAGACCCGAGATAAATCAAGTGAGAGTTTTAAAACTCTCTCAAAATCCCGATCTCGCTTTGCTAAGAGCAACAATTAAAACGCGCCAATTTTCTAATCCAAAGCCTCTCGCCATTTCATCTACTTGCAAGTTAGAAATCGGTGAAGTTTTATATGGAATTGGCTTTCCTAAGACAACAGAGCGAATGACAAGTTCCAAGGTCGTGATCGAGAATCAGAACCAAATTATAAAAAGATGGAGTGAGGGAGTTTTTGTTGGGAATCTCAAGCAAGTTTCAGCCGATTCAGAGTATCGTTATTCTTTAGCTACGTCAGTCGATATGCTTCACGGAAATTCGGGTGGTCCATTATTGAATCAAAGCGGCAAGGTGATGGGGGTTGTTAGTAGTGGAGCAAGCCTAGCTGAAAATAGATATGTTTATTCAGGAGGAGAGAGTCCCGGACAACTCGAAGCTCAATCACTGGCGGTACCCTGTGGATATCTCGATTCCTTCCTTAAAACGCCATAGCGTGAATTGTCATTTATCGCTCATCGTTTATTAGACAGAGCCTACTTGTGCTCTGAACACTTAGGTCATCAGAGTTTTTTTTGAGGTTTTCAGGTCAAATTTAATGGCAAGATTTATGTCCGGCTATTCCTTATTTAGATTGCGAAAATAGAGTTCAATATCAGCATAATGAAAGATTTCATCATGCTTTTTAATGTATTCAGGATCAGTTGGTTTAAGTGTTTGACCAAAGTATTTTTGAGCATCAAGCCAATCGCCAAAAAGGCGCTCTTGAATTTCTTGTTTATTGCTCAGGTGAAAGAGTCCAAATCGGTTAAGTAACAATGGGACGCGAAATTGAGCGATATGAGAAGCTACTGTAGGTACTTCCCTGATAAAGTTTGGGCCTTCTTTGATGACTGTTGGAATTCCCTGAGTAAGCGTCACGGTAATCATCATGGATAGTGCCACAGATGCATATACCTTGCTCATCCACATCCAGACAAGATCAAATCCGGTTCTCTTTTTGCCATAATATGATTGGACTTCGTCGTGAATCGAATCGAATTTTCCGCCGCTATCGAGATAGATTTTGTAAATGCGTTGAAAAGTAATCTGATCCATTTGCTTTGCATTGAGTAAACTGACCGGCAATACAATCAAGGCCGCTGCAAAAGCCATTTTTAAATACTCTTTCGATTGATATGCTTGCAGCCTAAGTCTTTCTAGGACTTTTGGGTCACGAATAAAACCAAGCTTTTTTAAGCTTCCAAAAAGCGTGTGGGTGGTTATTTCTTTTGTGAATCTTTGTTCAAGTAAATCAGATCCACGAATTTCAAGATCTTCATATCGGGCGAAAGCTGAAGAGGGAGAGTTTGACATAAAATACATCAACTCTGCAATTTTATAAACTTGCCTATGGCTAAGAGAATTGCCATTTAACAATTTAGCCAACTGTTCCACTAAATACTCTTGCTTTTTCCTTTCGCCCTTTTCAACATCTTGAAAAAAGCGATTGAAGTCGTAACTCCAAACAGTTCCGCGGGCCTCAAGAGCTGCGAGAAATCCGAGTATTTCATTGCGAGTAGGTGGGTCAGCGAGAGTTAATTGATATTGATCTGATTGAGTTGTCTCAAACTCCGAAACAAATCTTGCTCGAGTTTTTTCAAATAGAGAGAAGTCTTCATTTACGAAAAAAAGTGAACAAGCATTTTGAGCCAGACTGATATTCGGAGTAAAAATGAGTTGAAGGCACAATAAGGAGACGATGAGAGTTTTTTTTTTAAAAACATAAATTTATCTCATCGCCGTAGATTAGTAAGTACTAATTAATTGGTGCCCTGACCTTTAATTAAATTTTGGGCCTCTAGACTGATTAGTACTTCGTTTAAACGTTTTGCGTATTCTTTTGCATTCATATCAATCGTAGTTGTCTGACTATCCAGCACGGGAGCTAAAGCCGGGCTAAGAGTTTTAAGAGTGATCTCTCCATTTCTGGCGATTTCACCTTGAACTTCCCCGTAGTAACCAGTTACTGCGGCGAGGATTGCGCCAGAAAGTAACCAAAGTTTATTATGATTCACCACTTCTCCCATATTTGGGTAATTGTTTCGTCCATATTCGTTGCTAAATCTCTTAATTTGCGGCTGCTCACCTAAGCTTATAGCTTGATAAATGGTCTTTGCCACCGGAACTGCAATGGACGTCCACGCAAGGCTCCAGCTCGCAAGCGATTTTCTGCTAGCGCTAGCAGTCTCTTCGGCAAGTTGTTTTTTATAAAGTACCATGCTCGGATTCAAGTATTCGTATGAGCGCTTTCCGATTTGAGTGCAATGAGCCGGATCATTCAGATTTAAAGTACCAGCCATAAAGTAAATGCGATTGCAAAGTTTGTAAGATCGATATTCATTGGACTGCATTGTCACCACAATATAGTCGTCATGCATAGACGCAGGCGACTCATAGTAGGATGTTTTGTCAACGGCGAGCGCAGAGTTACTTACAAGACTTGCCACAATAAGAGCAAAAATAGACAGGTTTTTCACGTTTTCTCCTCAAGTTTTTTCTGTTTAATAAACTAATGAGATTTGAATATTCAAAGATTAGGCCAACGAAAGACGAATTTCGAGGCGCTTGCTTTGATCTGAATGATCTTGGCTACTTGTAAGGACGGGTGGGACAAAATTTGTCCACAGAGTGTAGGTTTTTTATCCAATAGTAAATTCAAAACCAATAAAACCCCAAAGAAGCATCAGTCCAAATTGCCGGTACCATTTTGGACTGCTGGTTATCTGGTGGGACATCTTTAGGCGCGAGTGCTCTGAGCATAGCGCTACTGAGAAGCTTGGAATGTATAGTTCAAAATGCCAGAAAGAAAATTCGAATATGAAGTGGAATATTTGAAGGAAGTATTGCGAGCCTTCCAACCTGTCTTCTCGGAGAAATCTCCTGAGTTGTTCCCACTAGTTTGTTGCCAATGCGATAGTTAAAGATGATTCGTAGGCTGAGAACGGGTCGTTCTGAAGCCAAGGTTCCATAATCTGGAATATCAAATTTATGTTTTCCAAAAATGTTGAGTGTCGAGTATCTAACAAGTGGGGACTCATCATCTATTTTTCTCAGGATTGCGGACTTGAGGCCGGTATAAAGAATATCAATTCTATATTCTTCTTTACCAACCCAAACTTTTAATTCTCGACTGCCCATTGGGAATTCCACTACGCCAACGACTTCGCTTTTAAAATCTTTTACGACAAGCTTTCGCTTAACCGACCCGTCATCTTGCCAAACTCCGAAAAGCAGGTTTGATTTTTCAAAATTTTCTTGTTGTGCGCGTTCGGCGACACAATCCCAAACTTGGTCGGCTGTTAATTGCAAATTCAAAGCTAAAAATTTTTTGCGATACCTCAGGCTGACAAAGATTAGACAAGCGAAGCCGACAAGGATAGAAATCAATAAGTAACCTAAGCAACTCGGATCATGACACATAAAAAAAACTCCACCGCTTTACGTATTTTAGAAATATTATTACCCATTATCAACATTTAAAGTGCACAGCGCCAAATGTGAAAGTTAAATTTGAAGTGCCATCAAAACTTAGCCAAATCACGCGATCTCGCAGCAAGAATTTGTCACTCAGACGAGCCCTTAATGCGTATATTTCATCTGGCGACGAAAAGGCTGGCGTAGGCTTTGCTAGACTATTTGAGCGGTACGTCAGCTGAACTTTTGAGGGTCTAGCGATTAAGGTTATCCCCCACCCTAATTCAGAAATGAATTTCTCTTTACTCGTTTCTCCCTCAGGAGTTATTATTTCTCGCATGAGAAAAATTCTTCTTCTCTCTTTGTCTTTTTTGGTGGGCTGTAGTTCAGCCGAAAAAAAATTTAATTCAGCGGTTGAGAGTGGTCATTGTGAAAGTGCACTTGAGCATATTCCCGAAAATGAAACGGGAGCTAAGTTCATTTCAAAAACTGAAAACGCGAGCGGAATTGCTTTGTCATATGCGATGACCGGTGCGGCCTATACCGGCGAAGTATTAATTGATGTCGTTGGTGGTACAGTGATGTTTGTTGCGCTCTGTGG
>JAYUEB010000604.1:0-3537 GCA_043739525.1 Bdellovibrionales bacterium | reverse complement strand
CCATCAAGACATTCTTCAATAAAACCACGTGTCTGCGATGATTGTAAGATCGCTAGAGGATCAGGGTACTCAGTATTCCACCAGCCATCACTGGTAAAAGTGCGTTCCATTACGGCCTCCGAATCCTCGTCAAAAACGATTCGTCCAGAAGCTCTTCTGTACTCTCTGATCTTATTAATGAGAATGCCACATATGAAAGTTCGAAGTTCAGACCGGCCTTCAAACTTTTCAAGATTAGTGAAAAAACGCTCCCAAGTCTGATGTACGAGATCTTCAGCGCTTTCAGCAAAGATCCCATTTGCTGCAGCAATCTTTAATAGAACCGGATTAGTTTCTTGAAAGACTTTGGCAAGCAAGTCTGGCTCTCGATTTCTTAATCGATCTAAAAAATCAGTCGTGCAATATAAGTTAGATTTAGAAAGCGAACCAGACGTCATGATACCACCCTGCAAGCCTTGGATTTTGGCCATTTATCTTAGATGCAAATGGACATTAAAGTATCTGAACAGTTTTTGACTGTTTAGTCAAATTTAGCTGCACTCGTCTTTCGAACGCGACGTCCAGAGGAGCAAGGTCTTTATTTTCGTGCCGGCTCGACGCTTCGAATTGAGAAATGTTGGGAGGTGTTTGGTATATGGAGAAATCTTGTTCCTTCTCCATTAAAATCAAGAGTATCATTTACTTATTAGATTTTCAGGGTTTTTGAGGACTATTTCACTGCGCAGTCTCGATTGATCTCGAAGTTCCAAATAGAGCGGCGGCAGCCAAAATTTTCACTTGAAAGCCAATTGTAAAAGTTCTCAAACGATGAGAAGAGGCGAGAGCTTTGGACGCTTTTGTATCGCCTAAATTAAAAGTAAGCTTAAGAGGCAACATGTGAAGTCAGGTCAATTTTCGAAGAAAACTTTTGAGGAAATTCTGACGGCACTTTCTGGCTTCAGCAAGGGTCGTTACAACGTGAAGCTTGAAGCAACAGACGACCCTCAAGCCAATTCCATAATTGATGAGATCAACAAAGTTGCTCAGGCTTTAAAAGCCCAAGCTTTGATCGATCGTGAGTTAAATGAAACAAGCGAACTTCAAAAGTCCAATCAAAACACAATTGATTCTTTACCTGTCGGAGTTGCGAAATTAGATTTGAATCGTCGTTTTATCAGCGTTAACCCAGCTGTAACAAGTATACTTGGATACTCTGCAGAAGAGCTTAAAAAACTGAGCGTTTTTGACATCACTCATCCAGAAGACATACAACGTTCTACTGTTGCGGCGGATAAGGCATTCGGGACACTAACGGCCGTCAGGCACGAGGAACGTTATATTCATAAGTCTGGAAAAGTTATATGGGTTCGAATCACGGCCAATTTAGTGAGCTCCGATATAAATGGGAATGCTCAAATTGCGGGGATCATGGAGGACGTCACAAAAGAGAAAGAAATCGAAGCGAAAATCGCTGAGCAAAGTAAGCAACTGACCCTCATAACGGACAGTATCCCTGGACCGGTTTCCAGAGTGGATCGCCTTGGCCGATATGTTTTTGCAAATAAAGCTTATGAGGATTGGTTCGGACTGAGTCGTGATCAAATAGTCGGAAAAACCCACCGCGAAATCTTACCGCCAAAAATTTTTTCGGTGGCTGAAGAATATTTAAATCGTGCCATGAGCGGAGAGCAATTCAGTCACGAGGCTTCGATCGTGACTCAAAATGGAAAGCAGAGGTATGTTCAAACGACTTTCATCCCTTACTTAGATGCCGACTCGCGACCGGACGGATATTTCAGGTTTGTTCACGATATTTCGGCAATTAAAGAAGCCGAAGCAAAGCTCGTTCAATCTTCAAAACTGGCGTCTTTAGGTGAAATGTCAGCGGGAATGGCTCATGAGATTCGCAACCCTCTGGCCATTATTGCGTCGTCAGCCGGATTGCTTCCTAAGTTCGTTCATAATCCAGAAAAATTTGCGAAGAAAATTGAAGCGATTCTAAAGGCCACAGGTCGCATTGCTAAAATTGTCGGAGGGCTTAAAAAATTCTCTCGCATCTCAGAAAAAAACAATAAGGGCAATTGCGTTCTAGCTGAAATTCTCAAGGAGGCGCTCATTTTGACGGATGCAAAATCCAAGCGAAATGATACTCCAATAAGTTGTGAATTTAACTCGAATAGCGTGATATTCTGTGACCAAGTTGAGATCGAGCAAGTGCTGATCAACGTGATCAACAATGCCATTGACGCTGTAAAAGGCCGCGCCGAGAAATGGGTTAAGATCAAGCTTTCAGAAGATGCTCAGTCGGTTGTACTAAGGGTGATCGATTCTGGATTAGGTATTCCTGAAGACGTGCGATCTAAACTGTTTGATCCGTTCTTTACTACTAAAGCTGTCGGAGAAGGTACAGGGTTGGGTCTGTCGATCACCAAGGGTATTTTGGACGAACACAAGGCGACTATTCGAGTTGTGACTGAATGTTCGAATACCTGTTTTGAAATTCGTTTCCCTAAAGCGGAGCCAAATACAGATGTCGCTTAAAATTATTTACCTCGACGATGAACCTGACCTCTGTGAGTGTTTCTCAGATGAATTTGCTTCTGAAAAAATTGAAGTGACGACCTTCACGGATCCGAAGCGCGCCATAGCTGCCGCATTGGAGAGTCCACCAGATTTAATCTTTCTGGATTTCCGTTTACCTGGAACTACGGGGAATGCGGTGGCCCTCGCGATGCCAAAGGAGATACCTAAGTATCTCATTACGGGTGAGAGCGAAGTGAATACGACTTACAAATTTGAGTTTGTATTTGGCAAACCTTTGGAGATAGAAGCTATTCAAAAGGTAATCGACTTACACCTAAAAATTAAATCTACCATTTGAGATACTCGGCTAAGTCGAGTCCGCAACGCATCGCAGATCAATTTGGAAATATTGGCGAGGTTGTGGTGAAATAAACTGTGAAGGAAGTGAAAGTTATCAAAAATCCGAAAGTTGAAAAATGAAGATTCAAAAAGTGATTTATTGGGTTGTATCTTTTTTTATTTTGTTTTCGCTTCAGTTGTCTGCAAATTCGATTCAAATTGACAAAATTAAACTACCGCCTGGATTCAAAATCAGCGTTTTGAATGCACATGTCCCCGGAGCTCGATCAATGGCTTACTCTCCTGGTGGAACTTTATTTGTTGGCACAATGGAGCAGGGCAAAGTTTATGCGATAAGAGATGATAAAGTCTATGTGATAGCCGAGGGCCTCAGTATGCCAAATGGTGTCGCATTTCGTGATGGTTCTCTTTTTGTTGCCGAGACCAATCGGATCATTCGATTTGATCAAATTGAAGGGCAACTGAAATCTTCGTTTGAAACTCCTGCAAAGTACACTGTTGTGAGTGATGCCTTCCCAAAAAATGAAAATCATATGTGGAAGGTGATACGATTTTCGCCAGACGGCTGGCTCTATGTTTCGGTCGGGGCGCCTTGCGATTCTTGTAAGAAAGACGATCCGCGCTTTGGTTCTATAATGAGGATGAAGCCTGATGGAAAAGAGCTTGAGATTTTTG
>JAYUEB010000603.1:0-3539 GCA_043739525.1 Bdellovibrionales bacterium | reverse complement strand
CTCGTACAATTTAAATTTGAAAATATTGTATAGAATTTCATGCCTTCGAATCCAGTCGCTGACTGATAGAAAAATTTAATTAATTGGGTATAATTTTTTATGCTTACCCCTGCACAAACTGACGCCATTTTTTTTGTTCGCGAGTACGCGAAAGCGCGAAAACAGAATGCCCTAGTTGTTATAGATCATATTCTTCAAATGTCGAATCTATCCCGTTCAAAACTCGATCAACTCATTGACGCAACCAAAGCAAAAACAAGAGTTGCATTTCATTTTCATCCTGATCGTCTAGATCCACATATGAAAACGGTCGCGGAAGCTCTACTCGAGTGCGGTATCTACAAAAGCCAATTCGAAACATCGCTATCAAGCGGGAGTGTCTCGGCACACAATGGCGGAGCAAGAGACATATGGGAAAAGCAACTCTTTGGAGGAGCTTATCAGCAGGTAGGAGTCGGTAATTCTCATCGCCCGAAATATGGCGCGCTTGATTTACTTTCGCATCCCGATGGTCCGTCTCCGCGCTTTGGATCATGTTACTTCTTATTGAAGTCTGAAGTTACTCGTCGGTGCACGTTTACTTATCTTGATTCGCACCAGTGTCCTAAAGAAAGGGGAACCTTCGATGAGTTTGATGATATTCTAGCTGCTCTGCTTAGTGATTCTTTTTCGGATGAGGTGGTATTAGGAGAACAACTTCGGCCATCTCAATTATTAGATCATTTTGTCATTTGCTCAGAGAAGTCTTTTGACGAAAGGCTTCGTGCACCTCATCGAAGAATTTTAGATCATTATGTAGAAGCGCAAGTTCACGGTGCGGTTGCATTGCAGAATGATGTGGAATTCTTAGTTGCAGATCCTTCGTTTAAAGGAACTACGACCGGGGAACATTTGGAAGCAATATGCAAAAAATACGACATCACACTACATTGGCATGCTGGTTTTATATTGGAAACTTCACAAGTTCCTCTGGATTTCCGCGGACCCGGTATGCCTTCACTTTCAAAGAAAGTAGCCCCCGACGGCCTGTTAGACATAAAAAAAATTGGCGACGCGGCGGCATCTCTCAAACGAAATCCTCGCGAATGGGTCGACCGAGGGAGTGAAAAAGACGTACTTCAGGAGCTGAAACTTCTTTGGCATATACTCCTTAGGTTTGGTTCACCAGTCAAATGACTCTTTAACTGGTCCCCTAGACTGTGCAAATCTATTTTGTCCGAATTTGATTCGAAAGGCGCTTAAAAGAAAGCGGGCGAGAGCTTTAAGCGCGAGGAGGAGATTTTTTTTTGAAGTTTCCAACCGGAGTAAATTTGCACAGTCTAAGGGGCCAGTTTTAAATTCGTCTCAGCCTCAACGAATTTGCTATAACAGAAACTGAACTTAAACTCATCGCCCCAGCAGCTATGATCGGACTCAATAGTATTCCAAAAAAAGGATACAGAAGACCTGCAGCAATTGGAACTCCGAGAAAATTATAAACAAAGGCAAAGAATAAATTTTGGCGAATATTTTGAATTGTTTTTTCACTCAAAATTCGAGCTCGTAATATTCCGTTCAAATCTCCTTTAATAAGAGTCATTCCGGCAGTATTCATGGCGACATCTGTGCCGCTACCCATGGCGATTCCAATTTGAGCTTGGGCGAGTGCTGGTGCATCGTTAATACCGTCACCGGCCATTGCAACGATATGTCCTTTATCTTGCATACTCTTGATAATTTCTGCCTTCGTCTGTGGTAGCGCATCAGCAAAAAATCCGTCGAGTTTCAGTTGATCGGCAACAAACTGCGCAGTTAGTTGGTTATCACCTGTTAGCATAAAAACCTTCATGCCCACTTTACGAAGAGAATCAATTGCAGACTGGCTCGAGTCCTTAATCGGATCCGCTACCCCTATAAGTCCGCTCAGAACGCCATCAATCGCAATATACATAATGGTTTGCCCCATCTTTCTCAGCTGATCAGCCCGGACTTCTGCTTGAGTGAGGTCGACTGGGATCTCTTGCATAAGCGATTTATTTCCGACTGCAACTTGTCTCGAGTTCACAATAGCAATTGCGCCCTTACCCAAGCTAGCTTTGAAATTTTCAGTTTTATAAAGAGACAGTTTTTTTTCTTTTGCTTCAGTTACGATTGCTGCGGCTAAAGGATGCTCACTTGATTGCTCAAGGCTTGCGGTCAACATTAACAATTCGGTTTTCGTAACTCCCCCAAAAGTTTCGATACTTACTAATTTGGGCTTTCCAAGAGTTAAAGTTCCCGTCTTATCGACAAATAACGTATCCACTTTTCTCATGAGTTCAATTGCCTCGGCATTCTTAAAAAGAACGCCCATCTGCGCCGCTTTGCCGGTCGCAACCATAATCGCCATCGGAGTTGCAAGACCGAGAGCACATGGACAAGCTATAATGAGAACTGCAACTGCATTGATTATTGCGTGAGCTAGTTTGGGGTCTGGCCCCCATGTCAGCCAAATGATAAAAGTAAGTATCGCCGTAAAAATAACCGCAGGCACAAAATACGCTGAAACTTGATCGGCTAACTTTTGAATTGGAGCCCGCGACCTCTGTGCATCCGTGACCATTTTTATGATTCTTGACAGTACCGTATCTGCTCCAACTCTCTCCGCTCGAAAGACCAAAGCGCCCGTCCCGTTAATTGTTGCCCCTATAACTTTCGAACCGGATATTTTTTCTACCGGAAGCGACTCTCCACTCATGAGAGATTCATCAACTGACGAATGCCCTTCCACGACAACTCCATCAACCGGAACTTTCTCCCCTGGGCGTACGCGGATTAAATCACCCACCAAGACATGAGCGATCGGAATATCCTCTTCTGAACCGTTCGCATTTATTTTTCTAGCCGATCGAGGACTCAGCTCCAAAAGTGATCGAAGAGCAGAGCCGGTTTGGGCACGGGCTTTTAATTCTAAAACTTGTCCGAGCAAAACTAAAGTGACGATCATAGCTGCAGATTCGAAGTAGAGCGCGACTTCTCCGGTCATTGAATCTTGAAAAGAAGACGGAAACAGAAATGGAAATAAGACGGCAATTAAACTGTAAAGATAGGCAACAGAAACTCCTAAACCAATGAGTGTAAACATATTCAGGTTCTTGGTTTTTAGAGATTGCCAAAATTGAATGTAGAATGGCCAAGCTCCCCATAATACCACCGGCGTAGCCAGCCCAAGCTCAAGCCACGAAACAAACTGAGATGAAAGACTCAAATGAATGAGCTGAAGCCCGCCCATCCCCAGAAAAAGAATTGGCCCACTCAACACAGCACTGAGTATAAACCTTTTTCTCATTTGTGTGTATTCAGCGTTTTCTGCCGTGGTGTCTAAAGAACTCGTCATAGGCTCTAAAGCCATTCCGCAGATTGTGCAATTACCAGGTCCAAGCTTGGTGACTTCGGGATGCATGGGACAAATATATTCAACGTCGGCGGTCAAGTTTTCCGTATTTATCTTGGGCGCTAAATATTTTAATGGCTCTTGATCAAATTTAATTTTACATTTCGGACTACAAAAATAATAGACC